>JAVEQP010000149.1:0-6229 GCA_034007585.1 Lentimicrobium sp.
GAAGGTTTGTTGCTTTATACCGAGAGTGCTGACGATATTATGCCTCTGGTTAAGAAAAAATTAGGCCTTAAGTAGCCGCTGTTTTTTTGATATAGATGATAGAGCCACCTTTGGGTGGCTTTTTTTTTCTGTTATATCAGGTGCCAAACCATAGCCAAAAAAAAAGCTCCGTTACTAACGGAGCTTAAGTTGATTATATGCCGGAGAGATTAAATCACTTTGACATTTACTGCGTTTAATCCTTTTCTGCCTTCTTGAAGGTCAAAGGATACTTGATCGTTTTCCCTGACTTCGTCGATCAGGCCCGATGCGTGAACAAAATATTCCTGTTCTGAATCGTCGTCTTTAATAAATCCAAAACCTTTCGAATCGTTGAAAAATTTTACTGTTCCTGTACTCATGATGTGTTTAATTAATTTTTGATGAGCTGCAAAGATACATTTTTTTATTCATAATGAGATTTTTATTTTTTTTATAAAATTTTTATTTTCATAACCGATACATAAAGAACACAAAAAAACAAGGCTTGTATTTTTGTAAGCGGCAAGCAAAATATATTAAATCTAAAACCATTGGCTGAATCTGGTTGTTTGTATATGGATGAAGCAAGGAGCAGCAGTAATAAAAGGAATCTTTCTTGATGCCTCGGTGTTGCTTTCGCTTGGTGCAGTAGCTCTGGCCTGGGGAACTTGTGTGCAAATGAAACTGGATTGTCCCCTCCGGCCACTGCTTATACTTATGTTTACCGGCACTTTCCTGGGTTATAATTTTCACCGGATGGCCATTATCCTTCACATTAACTTCAAATCTCTGGTTAGGGAAATGTGGCTTTTTACCGGAGTGGCGTTGTGCGCAGTCTTGCTTAGCAGTGTAATTTTTAAACTTCACCGGTTCACCCTGTTGATGCTTTTACCCCTCGCCTTAGCCACCTTACTTTATACGCTACCAACCCGTAAGATGCCCCGGTGGTTGCTTATCAGGCGATTTCCTTTTGCAAAAGTGTTTTTAGTTTCGGGAGTATGGGCTCTGGTTACGGTACTTATCCCTGCGCTGGAAAGTAACCTGGCGCCGGATAAAGGGCTTCTGCTGTTTGGGCTGGCAGCCCGTTTTACCTTTTTTGTTGCCCTTACCCTCCCTTTTGATGTGCGTGACCGCCAGCGTGATGCCCTGGATGGGATAAAAACCCTGCCGGTGCTGATGGGTGAACGGGCAAGCTACACCCTGGCGTTGGGCCTCACCCTGATCTTTATTGTGATGCATATCTCTGGGGGATGGGTTGGACTGGAGCCCGTGTTGAACCTGATACCGGCACTGATAACAGGTACAATACTCTGGCTGCTATTGCGCTGCAGGAAGTGTCGCCTGCATCCGCATTATTTTTCCTTCTGGCTCGACGGCCTGGTGTTGCTGTTTGGTGCGCTGCTGGTTGGGTGCCACTCTTTTATCTGACTACCAGCTTTCTCAAAATATCCAGTTTTTTATTAGTCAACTTCAGGTAATAGATTCCAGGCAGAACATTGTGAAGATTCATCGTGGATTTAAAAGCATTCCCTGCAGGGAGCTGAATCGTTTCTCCATGCAGGAGCCTGCCCTGAATTGAAAAGATTTCAATACGCGATTCACCTGTTAAGCCTTCAATCTCATAATTAAATAAGCCGTCAGTTGATGGATTGGGGTAAACCTTCAGATAATTACTGAAAGTCTGTTCATCCAGCCCATAGCTGCAATGCTGGAAAGTAAAATATACCTTAATGCTGGCCGTGTTGTCACAGCCGTTAGCCGGACTGGTTACTGTAACATTATATTCCTGAAGATCGAAACTGATACCAGAGGTCAGCACATCTATGGATTGCTCCTCGGAACCATTGCTCCATAAATAAGTAGCTCCGGGATTTCCGGCATCAATGGTAATGGTATCATAAACACAAACACCAATTTCAGTGTCGCTTATCTTTTTAACTCTGGAATCATCCGGTATCAGGTTGATTTGAGGTAGAGGATTTACCGTTACGGTAATTGAACCATTAGCAGGATTGAAACCATCAGAAATATTTATCATATAAGTAGTGGTAGTAGTGGGAGATACCTTAGGGTCAGCATCATTTGATGTAAATCCGGGTGGATCTGACGTCCAGGTGTAGGTGTAATTCTGTGTGCCACCTCCGGCAAGGGCAAATAATTGGGTCTCCTGTCCCTTGCAGATTACATCCGGCTGTGCAGCAGGATTAACACTCAGGGCATCGCCCTCCATCCCAATGGTTACAAAATCCGGTTGGGCGCCTGCACATCCGGTACCCAAATCGCTTACATGCAGGGTAAATACGGTAGATGCATATAGATTTAACGTAGTTGGATTCTGCACATGGGCCGATACCAGTTTGTCTGCCGGTTCCCAAAGATAAGAATATGGCCCGGTACCCTGGGCTGCACTGCCGTGCAATATTGTGGATGTGCCAAATGTAATCACCTGATTGGGTCCGGCATCGGGCACCGGAAGGGGATTAACCTTAATCATCACGTTGCTGCTTACTGTATTTTCTCCGTCATTTACAGTTACGGTATAAGTGGTGGTCTGTGAAGGAATCACGATAGGATTGGGAAGTTGTGAAGTAAAACCCGGTGGGTCAGCTATCCACGAATAGCTAAAATTACCGGTTCCACCGTAAGCCTGCACCTGTAACTGGCTTTGAGCGCCACTGCATATGGTGGTGGGTGAAGCGGATGCAAGGCAGCTCAGTACTCCGCCCGTAACCGTTACCAACACATCGTCCTGGCCTGTACATCCCGTTTGCGTATTGGTTACTGTTAACGTAAATACGGTAGTGGTCATCATGGGAATGGTGGTGGGTTGCAAAATATTTGGATTGGTAAGCAGGGCAGCGGGTTCCCAGTGGTAGACATAATTTCCACTTCCTCCTGTAACCGAACCCTCAAGAGTAGTAATGGTTCCTTCTGCTATGGTTTTCTCCGGGCCGGCATTTACATCAGGGTTTGGATGCACGGTCATGTATAAAGAATCTATGGCAGTACATCCCCATTCATTGGCTATCCGGCACCAGTACCAGCCGGTGCTGTCGGCCAAAATTTCCTGAGATGTAGCTCCATTTTGCCATTGATAGGAACTATACTCGCCAGGATTCAGATAAAAAGCTTCGCTGTGACATATGGTGGTATCGTTGCCAATACTGACTTCCGGGTTTGACCGGACTTGTATAAAATGACTCACATTTTTAGATTGGCCATAGAGGTAAACCTCCAGGGTAATGGGGTAAAGGCCTGTTGTGGGGAAGGTATAGATTGGATTGAGATCCGTAAAAGTGACGCCACCCGGAAAATTCCATCTAACAGAGTCGGGATTGTCAGAAGCACTGGTGTAAAATTGGGTGGGATAACCAAGACAGGCCGGTTCATCCCAGAAAAAGTCGGCGGAAAGATAGAAAAAAGACTGTATAAAGGGCGGAAGGCCATAATTGCATTTCCTGCCCGCCAGATTTAATGCATTGTCAACAAAACCACAACCAGAGCCAAGCGTATTGGGTTGGTTTATTCTTGAAAGATAACCACCAGTATAACGCGCAATATACAAGCGGTTGTCAGGGCCAAGCTGCAGGGCGCCTATAGCATATGAACCCTGACCTACTGAAGCTACCATCTGTCTGGAACTTAAAATGGTGGTGGGATCACCCGAAGAGAGATCATACTGATGGATTCTCCGGTTTGATTTCCATTCGCCAATATATAGTATGGAGCTGTTTGGCGAAAATTCCACGCCATAAGGGCCGCCCTGGTCATATCCACCCGGATTTGTGTAACTGTAGTCAGTTACCAGATGTTCAATGGTTCCAGTACTGTTGTCAAAATTAAAGATGCCTACATTAAAGGCGGTGTTGTTTGCAGAAGCAATTTTAGTTCCGTCAGGAGATACTTTTAAATATCCTTTTGAAGCCTGCGAGATATTTCCAACCAGGGGAGGACCGGTGGTACTGATAACAGGCTCCATAACCACTCCGTCGTAGGTAATCCGGTAGGCATAAAAGTCAGCGTTGCCCCATTTTTTAGTAATTACCCAAAAAGTCTGGCCGTCACTATGACCTACGGCGGTTACCTTCTCGCAGGCAAGAGGAACCAGGGAAATATTTTTTTCGCTCGTAACTACATCGCCCAGGCCCTCGTTGAGGGTCATATCTACTTTTGAATAACATAAGCCTTTAGCTAGTCCATTGTCGGCAGCATCCACTGTAAAAACATAGTATTCTGTTGTAGTTCCCGGTCTGGGAACAATAATAGCAGACTGCGTACTGGATGAATGACCGAATAATCCGGACCCATTAGGCATGCGGGTATGATTTTTATTATAAACATAGGTGCCATCTGTGTAAAACTCGAGGGTGCCGGCAGCGGTTGAAATTGAAGAACAACCCTCACCCGTTTTTAATGCCCCGTTGGTTAGAGCAAAGGGAGGCCCCAGGGCAAAACTAACCCCTGCATTGTCGCCAAAATACCAATAATTAGCCTGCTTTTGAGCATTTGTCAGCAGCGCCGAAGTGAGTAATGCAAGAAAGAGTAAAAACCTTTTCAACATAGATAGCAGTGTAAGGAATTCGGATTTCGTATTAACAAAAGTAATGAATTTTTATGGGATAAATGGTAATAAATTGAAGATTGAATATTTGAGCTATTCTCTTTTGGCTGTTTCGACTGGTAAAGCTGTTACTTTCTGTAAGACAGCATCAGGCTGGATCACTAATCAGCAAGAGGGCTGTAAAGGAGAGGGGCCTGGTTCATGCCAATCAATGGATACATATTAATTGTAGAGATAAACTTAAGGGAAGTGCCGGCTTGATTGTTAACAACAGACTGATTTTTAACAGATAAAATTTAGTTAATATTTAGCCAAATTTGTTTCAGCATTTAACTTTAAATAATTTATATTGTTATTTTAATTGACACTAAAACTATAAAACCATGAGCAGTAAGAAAATACGTATCCTTTCCATAGATGGAGGAGGTATAAGGGGTATCTTACCCGGAGTAGTGCTCACCTATATAGAGGAACAACTGATGGCTCTTGAAGGTGACCATGTAAGGCTAAGTGATTATTTTGACCTTCTGGTTGGTACCAGTACCGGGGGCATTCTGGCGTGTACTTACCTTATTCCCGAGCGGGACGACAAGGGTAAACCCACCCTGCGACCGAAATTTACCGCCCGTCAGGCTGTTGATCTCTATCTGGAAAGGGGAGATGATATTTTTGACATTACCTTCTGGCAAAAGATTAAGAGCAAGGGTGGTCTCACTGATGAAAAGTACAGTGCTGCGGAACTTGAAGAAGCCCTGAATGATTATTATGGAGATACTTTGCTGAGCGAATTGTTGCGTCCCTGTTTGGTTACTTCCTATGACATCCGCAACCGGCGGGCGCATTTTTTCAGTCAGATTGATGCGCGGGCAACCAATACCCATGATTTTCTGATAAAGGAAGTGGCGCGTGCCACCTCTGCAGCCCCCACTTATTTTGAAGTAGCCAGGGTGAAGTCAGTGTATGGTACGCCGTATCCCCTGATTGATGGTGGCGTGTTTGCCAATAATCCAGCCATGTGTGCGTATGCCGAAGCCCGGGGAATCCCTTTTAGTAAAGTACTTAATGATCCTGAAAAGCCAGACCGGCCCCGGGCACAGGATATGATTATCGTTTCCCTTGGCACCGGATCTACCTTTAAGCCTTATGAATACAGCAAAGCCAAGGACTGGGGAATGATTCAATGGATACAACCCATACTGGACATTATGATGTCGGGTAATGCAGAAACGGTAACTTACCAGCTTCATAAAATCTGGGATACCACCACCACACCGGATCATTTTATCCGCCTGGCTCCCGATTTATATGAAGCCAATCCTGAAATGGATGATGCATCGGTTAAAAACCTCAACTGTTTGCGTGATGCAGGTAAAAAGTTTGTAACAGAAAATCTTAATAAACTTAATCAGGTGGTGAAACTATTGATTGAGCACAAGTAATCTGCTAAACAACAAAGGGTTAACGATTGCCTATTGCTGCAGATATCTCATAAAAAAAGCCCCTTATTCAGGAGCTTTTTTTTAGAAGGTAATGTTCATTAGTCGCGACCGCCCAGGAATATCATGATGTAATACATCAGGGTAGCCAGTGAGGCCAGGGCAGCCACTACATAGGTATAGGCAGCAAGGCGAAGTGCTTCTTTGGCTT
>JAVEQP010000044.1:0-30141 GCA_034007585.1 Lentimicrobium sp.
CCTGATACTGCCAGTGGAGGACTCAAGCCAGGGAGTGAGATTAGGTAGGCGGTGGGACTAGGAGACAAGGGGACAAGGGGACTTGGAGACAAGGGGAATGGGAGACTGAGAGAAAAAGAAATTTCTAATTTCTAATTCTAACTTTGAAGGGCAGGTCCGCAATCCGAAATTTTAAAAACTTTGCGTTTCTCTGCGTCTTCGCGTTTTTGCGTGGATTTTTATTCCGCAATCCGCAATCCGCAATTTTACACTGAGGCTCTCGAAGTGCTGCAATTCGCAATCCGCAATTTTAAAAACTTTGCGTTTCTTTGCGTCTTCGCGTCTTTGCGTGGATTTTCATTCCGCAATCCGCAATCCGCAATCCGCAATCTAGAAAGTAGTTCGCATTGCTTCCACCGGATCCAGTCGGGAGGCCGACCATGCAGGCACGAAACCTGACACGAGTCCGATGATGGCGGAAACAGACACGCCCAAAGCAATGTTGCCCAATGTTAGGATGAGTTCCATATCAAACAGGGCTGAAATGGCCAGTGTGATTGCCCAGATAATAAACAGGCCGATTACTCCTCCTATAATTGAGAGAAAAACGGCTTCAAACAAGAACTGTTGAAGAATAAAATAGCTTTTTGCACCCATGGCTTTTTGGATGCCAATCTGAGCAGTACGTTCTTTCACCGATACAAACATGATGTTGGCAATGCCGAAGCCGCCTACAAGCAGTGAAAATCCGCCGATAATCCATCCTACGATTGCCACAATTCTAAATACGCTGTCGAATCCCTGCGAAATGACACTGGTTTCATTGATGGCGAAATCATCTTCAATACCCGGTTTCAGCTTTCGCACCGAACGCATTATCCCGGTAAGCTCATCACGTAATTCCTCGTTGCTTACCTGTGGTCTGGCTTTTACCATAAGGGCGGCCCCGAGATTGTCGGATTTCAAATCTATAAAGTTCCTGACAAAATTTACGGGCAGCAGCACCTGGTTGTCAGATGAATTGCCGAAATTAATTTCTCCTTCTTTTTTTAGCACGCCAATAATTTCCACATTTTGTCCAAAAACCTTCATGCGTTGTCCGATAGGAGGCGTGTTTTCAAAAAGATTTTTTACAATATCACTGCCAATAAGCGCTACAGGTCGTCCTCCGGCCGACTCTATAGGGGTGAAATACCGGCCCTGGCTAAGATCCAGCGGAGTGACCTGGCTATAATCCTGGGATACACCAACTATTGAAGCGTTGTCCACAGAAGCATTTCCACGTTTTACACTTCGGCTGGTTCCCACCATATAAGCAATGGCATCGGCTGCCTGGCTGCGTTTTTCCAGTTCCTGAAGTTCTGCAGTGCTGGGCTCAGGCCGGCGCATGTATTTCCACCAGGGGTAATCGTTGCCACCCATAGCCCAGGGCCACTTTTGAATATACAAGACATTGCTGCCCAGGGAACTAATACTTTCGCGTATGTTGCGCTCAATAGAATCAAATACGGTAAAAACGGAAATTATAGAAAATATGCCTATGGTAATGCCCAGTAATGATAATATGGTGCGTACCTTGTTCACCATAATTGCCGTTAGTGCAAATGCATAACTTTCACGTAATAACCGCAGAAAAATAATGGATTGTTTCATAGTTGAGCTTTTCCGGATGTAAAAATAAACATTTGTAGTATGCGAATGATGATGAGTTTCAAGGTTTCTCATTCGTTGAGGGGCTTCGCCGTTTCCCGAATCGCTATGCTCTCGGGACTTTGCCGTTTAGTGGCTTCGCCGTTTAGTGGCTTCACCGTTTAGATGGCGCTTTTTCTCAACTTCTAAACCATTTCAACAAATCAACTAACAGTTAATCCACCAATAAAAAAGCCGGAACATTCAATCCCGGCGTTTCGTTCAATATGGCTATTGAAAATTAAACGGTCATGATGTCCTTTTCTTTCAGATCGAAAAGCTTATCCACTTTTTCTGAATAGTTATCGGTCAGGGTCTGCATTTCTTTTTCGAGTTGTTTTACTTCGTCTTCCGGAACGCCTTCTTTTTCTAATTTCTTGCCTGCATCAATACCTCCGCGGCGCACATTGCGAATAGTTACCTTGGCATTTTCAAGTTCTGTTTTGGCTTTTTTTACCAGGTCGCGCCGACGCTCTTCGGTAAGTGGAGGGACATTTATACGCAATATTTCCCCGTTATTTTGAGGATTAAACCCCAGGTTGGCTGCCATAATGGCTTTTTCGATGGGAGAAAGCATACTTTTTTCCCAGGGTTGTACTATAATCTGGCGTGGATCGGGGGTATTGATGTTGGCTATCTGATCTAGTGGAGACATGGTACCATAATAATCTACCCTCACCCCGTCTAACATGGCAGGATTTGCTTTGCCTGCGCGAATTTTTTGAAATTCCCGTTCCAGGTGTTCAAAGGCATTCTGCATGCTTTCTTCGGCTTCTTCAAGTATAAAAGAAATTTCTTCATTCATGGTTTTTCAGTTTTTTTTGATGATGTGCCAATGGATTGCGTTGGCAAATATACAAAAAACGTACCTTTTTACATGCTCATCTATACAGTAACAAGGGTTCCGATATTTTTGCCCTCCAACAATTTAGCCAGATTACCCTCAATATTCATGTTGAAAACTACAACGGGCAGCTTGTTTTCTCTGCAAAGGGTAATGGCGGTCAGGTCCATTACTTTTAATTGTTTCTGATAAACTTCATCAAATGTAATGGAATCATATTTTTTGGCGTTGGCATCCTTTTCGGGATCAGTGGAGTAAACCCCATCTACCCGGGTGCCTTTAAGAATAACATCGGCTTCAATTTCCACCCCGCGTAAGGCTGCAGCAGTATCGGTGGTGAAGAACGGATTGCCGGTGCCGCCGGCAATAATTACTACCTGGCCTGCCAGTAGTAGTTCCTTCGCTCTTCGACGGGTCATAGGTTCTGTAACCGGTTGTACCTGCATTCCTGAAAGAATGGTGGATTTAACCTGTAATTTTTCCAACTCAGCCTGCAATGCCAGGCTATTGATTATAGTAGCGAGCATACCCATATAGTCGCCCTGCACCCGGTCCATGCCTTTGGCAGTGCCTTGTAATCCGCGATAGATGTTGCCACCGCCAATGATTATGGCCATTTCAATACCATGGTTTAGGGCTGATTTAATTTCCTGCGCATAGGTGTTCAATCGGGTGGGACAGATGCCGTGCAACTGCTCTCCCATTAGGGCCTCTCCGCTTAGTTTGAGCAATATTCTGTTAAATTTCATAATTAGAATCTCTTATTTTATAATCACCAGGCTTTGGGTTTGCATGGTACGTTCGGTTTGCAATGTGTAAAAATACTGGCCAGCAGCCAAATGAGCTGTTGAAGTTACCAAAAGATGCTTTCCTGCTTCAAAATGTCCTTCAGCGAAGGTGCCTGCCAGTTTGCCCATCATGTTATACAACTGCACTTTTACGGATGACGGCTGAGATAGTGAAAAGCCAATGTTGGCGGTATTTATGGCCGGATTGGGAAAGCAGACATATAGTTGATCCTGATAATAAGAAGTAGCCGGTACTTCTGTAGTGGGATCATAATATTGCATGTGAATGCACCAATTATCCAGTTCACCTGAGTGTCCGGTTGCCACGTCGTTTATGCGTAATTGCCAGACACCTGAAATGTCCATTTGATTGAACATATCCAGTGTTGCCTCAGGAGTATAACGACCGGTGAATGGTGCGCTTCCCTCTTCAATGCGCTTTGATGCCTGATCATCGAAAGTGGTGTTGATGTAATTTTCGCCATCTCCTCCATTCCGGTTGCTCATCAGGCATACCGAACCATCAGGCCCAATCAGCATCAGCCTCAGATCGCTGATTCGGGAGTGCGTAATGTTTACATTTACATTTAAATCAATTACAGTACCTGCCTGGTCAATGACTATATTATCGGATGTCGACTGCTGATCACCTATAATAACAGGCGTACTTTCTGAACAGGTTTGCAGTTGGAAAATATGATCTACTTCATAAATGAAACAGGAAGCAGGAGAAACTGTTCCAGGTGGATTAATACCTTTTCCGCCGTAAGGCAGTGTGCCAACTATGGAGGAGCTTTCATCCTGAAGTGCAAAATAATACTTTATGGTGCTTCCAAAAGGTTGGCCGGGAAGAAGAAACCGGATGGTGTCGCCCGAAATATGCTGAGGTTCAGTATAATTAAAGATTATTCCGTCAGTACTATAATAGCAACGGGGATTATGGGTAGATGTGTTTACCGGATGTGAACCGGTTACAATTAAAGTAGCTTCACGTGCTTCGGTTGAGTTGCCCGACAGTATTGGCTCATGTTCCATATAAAAACGCTGGTCCCAGCCCTGAGCCGCAATATTGGCTATGGAGGCCCTCACCAGGCTCACATAATACTCCATGTTCAATATGTCAATATCGTCTTCGGGGGTATGATAATAGGTATTAAAATCGTCAAAGTCTTCTATGGCCAGTATGGCAGGATAATTATACTGCCAAAAGGAGGCATGATCGCTGCCAGTAGTATTAATGAAAGTATGGTTAAGCTGCGGCTGATACAGGCCGGTGGTGGTGATGAAGTCGTAGGCGAAAGGCCGGGAATTGGGGTTGGTAGAAATAGAATAGCGGAAATCATTGTTGCTGTCCCAGGCAATCATATCCAGATTGAGTACCCCGATAATTTGCTGTTGCTGATTGGCTGCACGCTCGGCATAATAATGGCTGCCTTCCAGTCCGATTTCTTCTTCATCCCAGGCGGCAAAGCGCAGGGTATAATCAAAGTCGAATCCGCTTAAAAGTCGGGCAGCTTCGAGTACGGCTACCGTTCCTGATGCATTGTCATCCGCACCCGGGGCCACGTTGCCCGATGGCATGTTGTCGTAATGCCCGCAAATAATGAATTCCTTCCCGGGATAAAGCGTTCCTGGTTTTGTGGCAATGATGTTCTCGCCCCTTCCATTGTTGAATTTCTGAACCTCAGGTTCATAGCCATATTCTTCAAATTTTTGAATAATGAACTCAGCAGCACGTTTGTTAAAGGGATTGTTATAATGCCTGGAAACAATGGTAAGGGTTTCATCGCCTAGTTGAACCGTTGTGTCGCCGGCAAGTTGCCGGGTAAGCAATAAAATGGATTGGTGATCCGATTGCTGAATCAATGAATCCACCAATGGACTAAAGGCAATTTGTCCGCTAACAGGCGCAGAAATATTCAGCATAAATGCAATTCCTGAAAGCATCAGTAATAAATTCCTCATCTCGATTCCTTATTTAAATCATAGAGGATTATTCCTCCCTGCCATGGCAGTTTTTATATTTTTTGCCGCTGCCACAGGGGCAGGGGTCGTTCCGGCCAACTTTCTTTTCCACCCGGATGGGGGCAGTAACCTGACGTTCGCTGGTAGGATTGGCCCGGCTGAGTAAGTCGGAGCGCTCCTCTCTGAGTTTGCTGGTGTCAGTTTTGCGTGGAGTCTGAGCCTCTTTTATCTGCGACGGTTCCTGAACGGGCAGGTTCGCCTTGGTGATAAAAGCAGTAATGTCGCGGTTTACCTTCTGCAGCAATATTTTAAACAGTTCAAAAGACTCAAACTTATAAATAAGCAACGGGTCTTTTTGCTCATAGGTGGCATTTTGTACTGAGCTGCGAAGCTCATCCATCTCACGAAGATGATCTTTCCATGCATCATCAATTACCCCGAGTGTCACTCCCTTTTCGATGGCAAGTGTCACTTCGCGTCCCTTATCATTGTAAGCCTTTTTAAGATTTGCCACTACTTGCATTGCATTTTTCCCGTCGGTAATAGGAATGGCAATATTTTCGTAGCGGGATTGATTTTCGTACACTTCTTTGATTACCGGATAGGCGCGCTGAGCCAGATGATCGCATTTTGCACGATAATTCTTATATACTTTCTCATATACCTCATCCGTAAGTTCATCCTTGTTTTTTTGAGTAAATTCAGCCTCAGTCACATAGGCATCTGCGGCCAGGGTGGTAAGCATAGCCATGCGGTAAGCCTCATAATCACGATCCTCCTGATGGGTAGCAATGATATTTTCAACCACATCGTAAATCATGTTTGAAATATCTACGGCAAGTCTTTCCCCGTAAAGGGCATGGCGGCGTTTTTTGTAAATTACTTCGCGTTGGGAGTTCATCACGTCATCATACTCCAGCAAGCGCTTACGTATCCCGAAGTTGTTTTCTTCCACTTTACGCTGTGCCCGTTCAATGGATTTAGTGATCATACTGTGTTGAATCACTTCACCTTCCTTAAGTCCGAGCCGGTCCATAATTTTGGCGATACGCTCTGATCCAAACATGCGCATCAGGTCGTCTTCGAGTGAAACGAAGAATTGGGAGCTTCCCGGATCACCCTGACGTCCTGAACGTCCGCGTAACTGCCGGTCAACCCGCCGGGATTCATGACGTTCGGTACCGATGATGGCGAGACCACCGGACTGTTTTACCCCGGCACCCAATTTAATGTCGGTACCCCGACCGGCCATGTTGGTGGCAATGGTTACTGTGCCTGCCTGACCGGCTTCTGCCACGATATCGGCTTCACGCTGGTGCAGTTTGGCATTCAGTACATTGTGTTTTATGTTGCGCAGCTTCAACATGCGGCTGAGTAGTTCGGAAGTTTCCACCGAAGTGGTACCTACCAGCACCGGGCGGCCTTTCTGTATCATGTCCATGATTTCATCGGCCACTGCATTGAATTTTTCGCGCTTGGTTTTATACACCAGGTCTTCACGGTCGCTTCGAACAATGGGGCGGTTGGTCGGGATAACCACAACATCCAGTTTGTAGATGTCCCACAACTCTCCGGCTTCGGTTTCGGCAGTACCCGTCATACCGGCCAGCTTGCGATACATCCTGAAATAGTTCTGTAAGGTAACGGTAGCATAGGTTTGGGTGGCCGCTTCAATCTTTACATTTTCTTTCGCTTCAATGGCCTGATGCAAACCATCGCTGTAGCGTCTGCCTTCAAGAATACGTCCTGTTTGCTCGTCAACAATCTTAATTTTGTTGTCCATCACCACATATTCCACGTCAATTTCAAAGAGCGTATAGGCTTTAAGCAATTGATTCACGGTATGCACGCGTTCTGACTTTATGCTGTAATCCCGCATCAGTTCACTTTTCTTCTCCAGTTTATCAACATCAGACAGTCCGGCTTTTTCGAGCTCGGCAATTTCGGCACCTATATCCGGGAGCATATAGAATTTAGGATCGTCATAAGAGGTGGTAATCAGGTCAATGCCTTTTTCAGTAAGTTCAACGGTATTGTTTTTTTCATCAATCACAAAAAAGAGCTCATCATCAATGATGTGCATATGTTTGGATTGTTCCGCCATGTAGAAGTTTTCGGTTTTCTGCATGAGGGCGCGCATGCCCGGCTCACTCAGAAATTTGATGAGTGCCTTGTTTTTTGGTAAGCCACGGAAAGCTCTGAAAAGCTGTTCGCCTCCCCGTTTTTCATTTTCTGCATTGGCGGATTCAGCCAGCAGGCTTTTGGCTTCGGCCAGAAGTTTTGTAACCAGAGTCCTTTGTACTTCATATAATTTTCTGATTTCAGGTTTTAGCTGTTCAAACTCCTGATTGTCACCCCGCGGCGTTGGGCCGGAGATGATGAGCGGCGTACGGGCATCATCAATCAATACTGAGTCCACCTCATCCACAATGGCATAGTTGTGCGGAGGCTGAACCATTTCTTCCGGATTACGGGTCATGTTATCGCGCAGATAGTCAAACCCAAACTCGTTGTTGGTGCCAAAGGTGATGTCGGCAAGGTAGGCTTTGCGACGGGCTTCTGAGTTGGGCTCATGCTTATCAATGGTATCTACACTTAATCCATGAAATTCATAAAGTACGCCCATCCACTCCGAGTCACGTCGGGCGAGATAGTCGTTCACCGTAACCATATGCACTCCCTTGCCAGGCAATGCATTCAGGTAAACGGGCAGGGTAGCAACCAGTGTTTTTCCTTCACCGGTAGCCATTTCAGCAATTTTTCCCTGATGCAATACAACACCACCGATGAGCTGCACGTCATAATGCACCATATCCCAGGTAATGGTATTGCCACCGGCTACCCATTTATTGTGAAAATATGCTTTGTCGCCAACGATGTCAACATGCGCACGTGTGGCTGCCAGGTCGCGGTCAAAATCAGTAGCGGTTACCTCTATGGTTTCGTTTTCTTTAAACCGGCGTGCCGTCTCTTTCACCACGGCGAATGCCTCGGGCAATATTTCATTCAGCACATCCTGAACTATCTGATAGCTTTCATTATCAAGCTGATCAATACGCTGGTATATCTTCTCCTTTTCATCCATATCCAATTCCTGATCATCATCAATAGATGCCTTCAGTTCGAGGATGGTCTGCTCTTTTTCGGCCACGGCTTCGGCAATACGTTGCCGGAACTTATGGGTACGTTCACGTAAAGCATCATTGTCCAGTTTTTCGATTTCGGGATATACTGCTATGATCTTTTCAAGGACGGGATTCAGGGCTTTGATGTCTTTGTCGGACTTCGTGCCCAGGAATTTTTTAATTATGGAAAGCATGTAGTTTATATTAAAAGGTAGAATGCCTTTGTAAATCAATAAATTGAGAAAGTAAATTGTTCAACCCTTATCACAGGGTCATGGATTTGCAAAGTTAATTTTATTTTTTCATTTGCAGTCGTAAGATGTTATTGAGGCTGACCGATGATGATAAATAAATTTCAGGAGAGGCAAGCTGGCAGTTTAAGTGAATAAATGCCTATATTTGTATGAGGTATAGCCTGAAAAGCAGTATGGATAAGCTTTCTAAAGATAGTACCAATCATTGTACGCTACAACTGAAAAATATGCTCTGTAGTTGCTGTCTTACCATAGTAAGCCGGTTACTTGAAGATGAGGGCGCGCAGGTGGAACACATAACACCTGGCGAGGTGACTTTTATATATGCGCCCGATAATCATAGTGAAGCTTTTTATACAGATCTGCTGGCAGCTCATGGATTTGAGTCCATACACGGTCGCGAGGAGCAAATTGTAGAGCACATAAAACAGGCGGTGGTTGAATTGGTACATGAAGCCGGGAATGTTAACTCCATCATTCGCAATTCCGATTATCTGGTAGAGCGTCTCGGATTGTCCTATACTTATTTGTCGTCGGTTTTTACAAATTATGAAAACCTCACCCTGGAGCGATACATCATTCTTCATAAAATTGAAAAAGTAAAGGCACTGATTGATTATGATGAGCTTACGCTGAGTGAAATAGCCATTCAGTTGGGATACAGTTCAGTACAATATCTTTCCAACCAGTTCAGGCAGGTTACCGGGCTTACGGTAAGTGAATATAAAAAGTATCCGGGAAACCTGCGTATACCCATCGATCAGCTTGGTAAGCCCCTCAAATCCTGACCAAGGGGCGAATAAAGCTATCAATGTAGGTATCTTACACAATTTGCCTGAAATTTTATACATGATTATTGCTGTATATGGCGTTATTTTGTATCTACTATCAACTTTGTCATTGAAGTGAAAATGAAGTTGGTTTTTGTTGGGCTGTGGCGATGAATTACCTGCCGCCAAACCCATATCATAAACATAAAAATTATACGGATGAAAATCAATAAAGATTTGGCCATCAGCGAAAATGGCTTTTTATTCAATCCGGCTACCGGCGAGTCGTTTACTGCCAATCCAATGGCTTTTGAAATTATCAGCATGTTAAAAGAGGGTCAGCGTAGCGAAAAGATCATCGAATGGGCTACTCAACATTACCTTGTTGAGAAAAGTACGGTAGAAAAAGACCTGCATGATTTTTTCGGACTGCTCAGGCTACATCAACTTAGCGTAGAAAATGACTAAGCCACTGATAACCATCGCCGTAACCGGATTAAATGCCATTGACAGCCCCGGTCCGGGAGTAGCTGTGATCCGTGGATTGCGTGAAGCTGCCTCCTTTGATGTGAGAATCATCGGGCTGGCTTATGAATCGCTTGAACCGGGTATTTATATGCACCATTTGGTTGATCATACTTATCAGATTCCTTACCCGGCGGCAGGTATTGATGCACTGAAAGAACGACTTGAATACATCATCAGTAAGGAAAAACCTGAGGTGTTGATTCCCAATTTCGATGCGGAGTTATATTCCTTTATGAAGCTGGAAAAACACCTGAACACCCTTGGAGTACATCTGTTTTTACCCACCTTTGAGCAGTTTGAGGAGCGGCATAAGGTTAACCTGCCTGAATTTGGCAAAAAATATTCTATTGATGTGCCCCGGGGTTTTGTTGTAAGCGATGCTTCTGAAATTTTTTCAATATCAAAGGAACTTGAATTTCCTTTTATGGTTAAGGGTAAGTGGTACGATGCCTATGTGGCCTATAATTTTGAGCAGGCGCGCACCTATTTTAATAAGGTTAGCGCCAAATGGGGATTGCCGGTCGTGCTTCAGCAATTTATTCATGGTACGGAATATAATGTGATCGGTTTAGGCGATGGAGCCGGCAACACCATAGCAGCAGTACCCATGAGAAAGCAATACATTACCGATAAAGGAAAAGCCTGGGCAGGCATCTCTGTGGATGATAAAAAGCTGATGGCACTTACCCGTCGGTTTGTAGAATCTACCAAATGGAGAGGTGCATTTGAACTAGAGTTGATGCGTACCAATCAGGGAAAATATTATCTTATGGAGATAAATCCCCGCATACCGGCATGGGTATATCTGGCGGTTGGCGTAGGGCAGAATATCCCCGAAGCACTTACCCACCTTGCATTGGGTAAAAAAGTTGTTCCTTTCGAAAAATACGATGTGGGTAAACTTTTTATCCGGTATGCCTTCGATATGATCGTTGATCGTTCTGAATTTGAAACCATTTCATCAACAGGTGAACTTTAATAATACTACTGAACTATGGAAAAGAAACCTTATGAAAGGCCCCATCTTACTAAATTAGAAACGAGCATGCCCGGTAAATTTGGGATGCGCAGCGAACAACCACCCACAACGCATATTGACGGAGTGGCGGTGGAACTCCTGGCCAAAACCTATGGCTCACCCTTGTTTGTGCTTTCAGAAAACACGATTCGGTCTTTGTACCGAAAAGCATTAAATGCCTTTACCACTCGTTATCCAAAGGTGCAATTTGCCTGGAGCTATAAAACCAACTATCTGGCTGCGGTGTGTAATGTTTTCCATCAGGAGGGCGCATGGGCTGAAGTGGTTTCTGGCTTTGAATATCAAAAAGCCGTGGACAACGGCGTGGATCCTAAGAAGATTATCTTTAACGGGCCTGCCAAAACACGGGAGGAGCTGGAAACGGCTACCCGAAATGGCTCCCTTATTCATATTGATCATCTGGATGAACTTTATCTGCTGATGGAGGTAGCAGAAAAGAGTGATCAAAAACCAAGAGTAGCCATCAGGGTAAATATGGATACGGGCATTTATCCCATGTGGGATCGCTTTGGGTTCAATTATGAAGACGGGCAAGCCTGGGATGCACTGAATAAAATAATGCATTCGGGTAAGATGGAACTGATGGGACTGCATACTCACATCGGGACATTTATTTTATCAGCAGGAGCCTATGGTGTGGCTGCTGCCAAACTGGCCGAACTGGCAAGATTGCTCAGGCAAAAATTCAACCATACGCTCAAATATATTGATATGGGAGGTGGATTTGCTTCAAAAAATACCCTTAAAGGTTCTTATTTACCCGGCAGTGATACCAATCCTTCACTAAGCGAATATGCCGAAGCCATCAGCAGTGCGCTGATCAATAGTCATTTTTCGCCCGGGGAGTTACCGCTACTGATACTCGAAACCGGGCGGGCGTTGATTGACGAGGCAGGTTATGTTGTAACAACGGTGTTGGCACATAAACGTCTTGTTTCCGGACGCCGGGCAACCATTATTGATACGGGGGTAAACCTGCTGTTTACTTCATTCTGGTATCAGCATCCCGTTACGGTGGCTCAGGAGTTTTCGCAATATCGTGAAGACACTACGCTTTATGGACCACTGTGCATGAATATTGATTGCATACGCGAAAGTATAAACCTGCCGCTGCTCCAGACCGGTGACAGACTGGTGATTCATTTAACCGGTGCCTATAATCTTACCCAATGGATGCAGTTTATTCATATGAGACCGGCTGTGGTAATGATAGATACCAAAGGAAATATTCATGTGGTGCGGGAAAAAGAGAGCATACAAAATGTCATTTCTGTTGAAAAATTGCCAGATCACCTCCATATTTCAGGTTAATTGTGAAAAATCATTGTTTGCATGAACTTTTTTCATAATTTTATAAACTCAAAAGTTACCGGCAGTGGCATTAAGTGCCGCTTCCCATTGGCGGTTTCACCCGGGTAGAGGTTTTACCCGGGTATCCCAATCGAATTAGGGTATATAGAACTTAGACTGAATGATACACTTTTCTGACAGGGCAATAGTTGAAGGGCTGAAACTGAACAGCGACTATATCATCAGGCATGTGTATCAGGAATTCTTTCCCACCATTAAATACCTCATTAAGAAAAACACCGGCAATGAGGAAGATGCCGAAGATATTTTTCAGGAATCGCTCATTGTGGTACTTAAGAATGTTCAGAAGGAGGATTTTTACCTGAGTTGCTCATTCCTGACTTATTTGTATTCCATCAGTCGCAACCTTTGGATGCAACGATTAAAAGTGAAGAAGAAGGGTGTGACCAATCTTGATAGCTTAGAACGGTTTTTCGATTTTCCCGATACCAATTCAGCAGACCTTGTTGAGGAAGAACAGTTGAAATACCGTATTTACCGCGACCATTTTAATGCCATGGAAAAAGATTGTCAACGGATATTGCTGCTTTCAATGCAGAAATTCTCCTCTAAAGATATTGCTGACACCATGGGATATGGCAGTGAAAACTATGCCAAAACTAAAAAATACAACTGCAAGGAAAGGCTCAAACGATCAATTATGAGCGATCCACGTATGCAGGACCTGCAAGATTAAACTCAATTTTCTGACCGATAAGCCGATGATGTTGACCAATCAACGTTTTTCAAATTTTTATCATAGTATCCTGCACAGTTACACCATGGTTTTTTTTTCAAAAAACCAGCTTTTTGGTTTGTTGCTGCTGGCAGTTACCTTTTTCGATGTATATGTTGGATTGGCCGGCTTGCTGTCGGTTGTTATTGCAAATTCATTTGCATGGATATTCGGACTTAACAAAAGTAATATCCATACTGGTTTATATGGATTTAACGCCCTGCTTGTCGGGTTGGGTCTGGGTATATCGTTTCAACCCGCAATAGCCTTTTACTTTATTTTGATTTTCGTAGCCCTGGCAACGCTGTTGTTTACCCTTGCTTTTGAGGGTATAACCTCAAAATATGGATTGCCATTTCTTACCCTGCCTTTTCTGGCCTCTCTCTGGTTTACTTTATTGGCCTCACGCAGCTATACCGCCTTAATTCCTGGAGAATCGGGTATATTTATACTAAACAATCTGTATGCGCGTGGGGGCTATACCCTGGTTGAATGGTATCAATGGTTTGGTAACCTTTCCTGGCCGCTTGTTATTAAGGTCTATTTTCGTTCGCTGGGTGCTATTTTTTTTCAATATCATCTTCTGGCCGGAGTGATTATCGCGATTGGTTTGCTGATCTATTCCCGCATAGCCTTTTTGCTTTCTATTGTCGGCTTCGCGTTTACCTGGCTGTTCTATTCTGTTATCGGGGCCAATATGCATGAACTCGATTATTCATACATCGGATTTAATCACATCCTTACCGCCATTGCCGTGGGGGGATTCTTTGTAGTTGCTTCGCGTTGGTCGTTGCTTTGGGTCATTTTGCTCACCCCGGTAATTTCACTGTTTATCAGTGGGAGCTTTGTTTTGCTTGCCCCTTTGCAGCTTCCGGTGTTTTCACTGCCCTTTAACCTGACAGTGCTACTCTTTCTATATGCCTTAAAGTTTAGAGAAAAGCGCTTGCATCAGCCTGAGCAGGTCCTTAACCAGCATTTTACTCCGGAAAAAAATCTTTACCTGAGCCAAAATGAACGTAAGCGCTTCCCCAATCAACAATATATCGATATTCAATTGCCTTTTTTTGGGATCTGGAAGGTAAATCAGGGACACGATGGTACCTATACCCATAAAGAGCAGTGGCAACATGCGTGGGATTTTGTCATCCGCGATGAATCGGATAAGGAACATGCAGAGGCAGGAGACAAGCTTACTGATTATTATTGCTATGGCAAACCGGTAATTGCCCCTGCCGGGGGATGGGTGGAAGAAGTAGTTGACGGCATAGCTGACAATACTCCCGGTGAGTATAACACCCTCAACAACTGGGGTAATACCGTCATTATCAGACATAATCAATGGTTGTACAGTAAACTGAGCCACCTTAAAAAAGACAGTATAACCGTAAGTCCGGGCGTATATATTCAACAGGGGCAGTCTGTTGGTAGTTGCGGCAATTCCGGGTTTGCTGCCTATCCTCACCTGCATTTTCAAATGCAATCTGCGCCATATATCGGTTCCCATACATTAAAATATCCAATGGCTCATTATCTGCTTCATGGTAAAAACCTAACCTTAAAAACCAATGATTATCCGCGCCTTGATGAGCAGGTGGCCAATATACTTGCTGATGCATCACTGGCTGCCGCCTTTAATTTTGGTACGGGGAATTCCATTGCCTACTCTACAGATAGTAATCGACTGGGTAATGGCACGTGGGTAGTGGAAAACGATTTGTGGATGAACCGATTCATTACAGATACAAAAACCAATGCCCGTGCTTATTTTGTAAATGATGGTCAGTTGTTCTATTTCACCCGCTTTGAAGGTAACCGGCAATGTTTATTGTGGTACTTTTTCCTGGCAGCATTCCGTTTGCCCCTGGGCTTTTATGCCGGATTGGAAGTGAATGATCATTTTCCGCCCAATATTTTCCCGAAAGGCGGGCTATTGCTTTTGCAGGATTTTGCAGCTCCTTTCTTTATTTTTCTGAAACCGGCTTTTCAACTAAAATATGCATCGTGTAATAATGACCTTGCCGGAAACCTGATCAATCTGCATTCCTCATTCCGACCCGGCAATGGACAGGCCCCAATGCAATTTGATATAGCGGTACTTAACCGCCTCCTTACCTTTTCTATTCACACCGGTAAACAGGAAATCACCGCTGCTTTTGAATATTGAAATGAAAAAATATACCGGGGCTTTCGGATTATTGGTAGTGCTTACCTTGTGGATGCCGCAGGCTGTTCGTGCTCAAGGTGCTGAGCCTGTGGAAATGCTGACCTACCGGCTTTTTGTGGAGCAAAAATGGGACAGTTTACTTTTGACGGGCGAAGCCGCTATAGAGTCGGGTGCCGATTACTTTTATCTGCGCCTGCGCGTTGGAAGGGCTGCCATTGAATTACAACACTTTGCCAGGGCCGCAAACCATCTGGAAAAAGCCCGTGAATTTAATGAAGCAGACAGGGATGCAGCAACCTTGCTTTATCTGGCTTATCTCTATGAAGGCAGAACGACCACTGCCAGAGTTCTGTGTAGTAAATTACCGCCAAAAATGGCTGAACAGATTTGCCCCGAACGGATCTCTTTGAAAATAATGGCTGAAGCAGGTTATCTGACTTCAAATCAAAACGACAGCTATCCAAAATCCGGACACAATGGTTCCCTGGTCTATACCGAAGATCATGCTTATTTATCTGCAGCATACGGGCTTGTCGGCCTGGAACAGCAATTGGGTTACCGCCTGAGTCTGTCGGCAGTTGCTTCAGCACTATTGTTTGATAAACAACGAAACGTAACTATAGGCGGCCATGATACACTTTCGGATCAATATCGTATAACTCAAAATGAGTTTTATCTGGCAACTGCCATTACCCTGAGCAAACATTTTGTACTTGAACCTGCTTTCAGATGGGTTAGGGTGTCTCTTCCTTATCCGTTTGTAAGCTATGATTCGGTAAAGGCGAAGTATTTTATTCCGGCAATCAATAACAACTTTAATGATTATGTTGCCGGCGCTCAACTTACCTACACTGCGCCTTACTTTAGCGTGTTTGCAGGAGCCTGGACATCCCGGTATGGGGATAATAAGCTCACGCAGGCAAGTATAGGAGTAATGGTGAGACCTTGGGGCAATCTGAATTTTTACTCCACTTCCATTTTCAGTCTTGCGGGCAACCAAAGCAGGAGCAACTACTTACTTTATCAGAAAGCCGGATTTAAGGTAACAGACTGGCTATGGGCAGAACTGTTTACTTCATTTGGCGATCATACCGGAACCGCTGCATTCAATGCGAGAGTTTTTTATAATCTCTCCGATCGCATAAATTTCTATGGCGGAGGGAAATTTATTGTACCTTTAAACAATAATGTGACATTCAGTCTGAACTACCAATGGAATAACTGTGAAGGCAGGAGTTTTAAGATAACACCTTCCGGCGAAAGTGTCATCTCAACATATAAATATCAAAATCAAATCATTACAGGAGGCTTAGTATGGAAAATAAATGGATAAACCGGTTTGTAATCATCTCTTTTTTAGCGTTGGGCTTAAACTTTCAGGCTGCCTCTCAGGGTGGCAACCTGGTTAGTGCGTTCAGTCGCAGCTATACCCAGGAAGCAAATGGTGAATACACCAAAGCCATAGAAACGCTTAAAAGCGAATATGATGAATCTTCCTATGAGCTTAATCTGCGTCTGGGCTGGCTTACCTACCTCTCGGGACAGTTTACCGGATCAATAGCATACTACAATAAAGCCATAGCCCTTCGCCCGCTTTCTATTGAGGCGCGGCTGGGTTTTGCACTTCCATCTTCAGCATTGGGTAATTGGAGCCAGATTATTACCCGTTACAACGAAGTACTCAAACTTGATCCCAACCATTATACCGTAAATTACCGGATGGGAAGCATCTATTATGGCCGGGAGGACTATGCGGCGGCCTATAAATACTTTGAACTTATCGCCAATTTATACCCTTTTGATTATGATGCGTTGATTATGTTAGGGTGGACCAACTTTAAACTGGGTAAGTTGCGCGAAGCCAGGGTGTTGTTTCAAAAAGCATTGCTCAACAGGCCTGATGATCCTTCGGCCACCGAAGGACTTGGACTAATTCATTAACCCTTTTTCAGCAGGCATTTATTGAGTGCACGATAAATATTTCACTCCCCTTCTTGTGTGACTTTATAAACCATAAAACAGTATGATTCAATCCATTGTAAGGGCAAGTCTTCAAAATAAGCTAATGGTTTTGCTGGCCACAGCAACCATGGTTGGTTTTGGGGTATATGCCATGTTAAATATTCCCATTGGTGCCGTTCCTGATGTTACCAACAACCAGGTACAGGTAATTACTACCTCGCGCAATCTTTCCACCCTTGATGTGGAGCGGTTTATCACCTATCCCGTTGAGCTTGAAATGGCCAATTTGCCGGGACTGGTCGAAATACGCTCCATTTCCAAGTTTGGACTTTCGGTGGTAACCATCGTTTTTGAGGATAAAATCGGAACCTACCTGCCCCGCCAACTGATTGCCGAACGCATTCAAACAGCAACCGAAAGTATTCCGCAAGGATTTGGTTCGCCCTTTATGGGACCAATTTCTACAGGCCTGGGCGAAATTTACCAGTACATCCTCGAAGTAGATTCGGCGTACAAGGACCAATACACCCTCACCGATTTGCGCACCATTCAGGATTGGCAGGTAAGGCGGCAATTATCCGGGATACCCGGGGTAGTAGAGGTGAATACCTGGGGCGGCAACCTCAAGCAATATGAAGTAGCCCTGAACCCCAATCTGCTGAAAGCGATGGATGTGAGCATTGATCAGGTTTATACCGCCCTGGAAAGAAACAACAGCCTGGTAGGTGGCGGTTATATTGAAAAAACAAACCAGAGTTATTTTATCCGCAGCGAAGGTTTAATTGGTTCGGTGGAGGAACTGGGCAGCATTGTGGTAGCTAACCGTGGGGGCTCCATTATTAAAGTGAGCGATGTGGCCACTGTCCAAACCGGCAGCGCTACCCGATTTGGCGCTATAACGGCCAACGGAGAAGGCGAAAAAGTGCTGGGGCAGGTAATGATGCTTAAAGATGCGAACTCCAACCAGGTAATCAACAGCGTGCATGAAAGGGTGAACGAGATTGCTGCAAGTTTGCCACCGGGCGTCAGCATAAATGGCTTTCTCGAAAGAAGTACCCTCATCAAAAAAACCACCACCACCATTGCAGAGAACCTTATTTTAGGCTGTTTAATCGTAATTTTCGTAGTGGTGCTGCTGCTGGGCAATCTACGTTCGGGCATGGTGATAGCTTCCGTAATCCCATTAAGTTTGCTGTTTGCCCTTTCGCTGATGTATGTATTTGGCGTGGATGCCAACCTGATGAGCCTGGGGGCAATTGACTTTGGAATCATCATTGACGGGGCCGTAATTATTGTTGAGTTCATTGCCTATAAGATTACCCAAAGAAGTGGCGAATTGACCGGATTGCATGGCAAAGAGCGACAGAACATGATAGATACCATCACCCTGAACGGAACCGCCAAACTAACCCGCTCAGCCATTTTCGGGCAACTGATTATTATCATTGTTTTTATCCCAATTTTGTCGCTTTCGGGCATAGAGGGAAAGATGTTCAGGCCTATGGCCCAGGTATTTACCTTTGCGCTTTTGGGTACCATGATTCTGGGATTTACCTATGTGCCGGTGGTTTCGGCAATGTTTCTAAAACCAGCATCACAAAAGCGAAATATCTCTACACGATTGCTGGATTTTCTCAACCGGGCGTATGACCCTTCCATTACCTGGGCACTGAAATACAAGAAAACAGTGCTCTCCATCGCTGTTTTGCTCCTGGTCGTGAGTGGTTTGATTTTTTCGCGCATGGGCGGTGAATTTGTGCCTACACTCGATGAAGGGGATTTCGTGATTCAACCCGTGTTTAAAACCGGAACTACACTAAGCAACACCATAGAATTAACCACCCGGATTGAACAAATTTTGAAAACTTTTCCCGAGGTGGACCAGGTGGTGAGCCGCATTGGCGCTGCCGAAGTGCCAACGGACCCCATGTCGATGGAAGAGAGTGACGTTATCATCACCCTTAAGCCCCGAAAACAGTGGACTACTGCCGGCAGCAAGGATGAACTGGCCGATGCCTTTAAAGAAGCCCTGATGGTGATTCCGGGAATTGATTATGAGTTCACCCAGCCCATCGAAATGCGTTTCAATGAATTGATAACCGGTACCCGGGCCGACCTGGCCATTAAAATTTTTGGCGAAGACCTTGATTATCTGAATACTACGGCATTAAAAATCCAATCATTGGTTTCCCCGGTTGAGGGGGCCGCTGATGTGATTGTGGAAAAAACTGCCGGCCTGCCCGAAATGAGCGTAGTTTATAACCGTACCAAACTTGCCATGTATGGATTAAGTGTGGACGATGCAAATAAGGTTATCTCCATGGCGTTTGCCGGATTGAAAGCCGGTGAGATATTTGAAGGGGAAAAACGTTTTGACCTGGTAATCAGATATAAAAAGGAGTTTCGAAACCAGATTGACCATCTGCGCAATACTTTTGTTCCACTGCCTTCGGGGGGTCAGGTGCCGCTAAGTGAAATTGCAGAAGTCTCCTTTTCGAAGGGACCGGCCAAAGTATCACGCGACGATACCCGGCGCCGCGTGGTGGTGGGTGTAAACGTGCGTGGCCGCGACCTGGAATCGGTGGTGAAAGATGTGCAGAAACTTATTGATGACAATATCGATTTACGCACAGGCTACTTTGTAGAATACGGCGGGCAGTTTGAAAACCTGAGAAGCGCCCGCAACCGCTTATTGATTGCGGTGCCGATTGCCCTTATTATGATTTTCACCTTACTGCACCTGGCTTTCGGGTCGTTTCGCGAAGCTTTAATGGTTTACACGGCCATTCCCTTGTCAGCCGTAGGAGGAGTCTGGCTGCTCTGGCTGCGCGATATGCCCTTTAGCATCTCGGCAGGCGTGGGATTTATTGCCTTGTTTGGTATCGCGGTGTTGAATGGCATTGTGCTGATTGAACACTTTAAAGAGCTTCGAAAACAAGGCATCACCAATACCCGGGAACTAATCATCAAAGGAACCCGCGAACGCTTACGACCGGTTTTGCTCACCGCATCAGCCGCAGCTATGGGGTTTTTGCCTATGGCCATTTCCACCTCGGCCGGTGCCGAAGTGCAACGCCCGCTGGCCACGGTGGTTATTGGCGGATTAATTACGGCAACACTCTTAACCATGATTGTTTTGCCGGTACTCTATTGCATGTTTGAAACCGCCTGGAAGCCAAAAAGAAAAAAGAAAGGTCCGAATTCGGCTACTTTGGTGATGTTATTACTGCTTCTATTGCCGGTTAATAAAGGATTTGCCCAACAGGCTCCCCTAAGTATGGATGAAGCCATCAACATAGCGCTGAACAATAATCCGGGAATAAAAGCTGCAAGTTTTGAAGTGGAGAGTGCCAGGCAAATGGCCCGGGCTTCCTTTGATCCCGAAAAGGCTACGGTTTATTACAATTTTGATGAAAATAATATTGCCGAAAATAACCTGCCGCTTAAGGTGTGGGGCGTACAGCAATCACTGGCATTCCCGGCCGCTTATGTGTGGCAACACCGCGAAGCAAAACATCGCCTTGGCATCAGGGAATGGGAGCTGGACCGGCTCAAAAATATCCTGGTCAGGGATGTGAAAACCGCATACCTCGAACTCGTGTTTCTTAAGCACCTTTTGGTAAATTATCAGTTGCTGGACTCCAATTATTCTAATATTTCCGATGCCGCGCTAAAGAATTTCGAACATGGTGAAACCGGAAAGCTGGAATACCTCACGGTTAAAGCCAAAAGTAAGGAGATTGCCATGCAGCTTGATAAAATCAGCAGCGACATGGATGCGGCAAAAATCAGGCTGACCGCCCTGATGAAGTCGGAGGAGCCTTTTGAGGTTGAGCCGATGGAGTACAAACCCATTGACCTGCTGGAGAATACAGAGTTGATGGCTGAAGCCGGGCGCTATTACATGCTGAACAGTTCGGCTGCAACCGCCGCCGCACGGGTGGAGCGCTACAGCAGCTTTCCCGACCTGCAACTTGAGTACTTCCTGGGCGTAAACGATGGCACTGAATTCAATCGTTATAATGGTTTCCAGATCGGACTGGGCATTCCGCTTTGGTTCCCGGCCCGGCATGCCGCCATTAAATCGAAGCGCCTTTTGGCAGATGCCATGCAACAGCAATCGGACAACCAATTGCTTAAATTGAAGTCGAGGCGCGATCAATTGATGCTTGAACTTGGCGTGCGGCAATTGCGACTTGATTATTATACCTCCGAGGGGATTGAACTGGCCCGCGAAATAAGAAGCGCCGCTCAACTCTCTTACCAATCGGGCGGTATTGGCCTTTTTCAGTATTTGCTCTCCCTCGAAAATGCCCTGCGCATCGAGGTGGATTACCTGAATGTTGTGAATGATTACAATTTAATTGTGCTTGAAATAAATCACCTGAGCCTTTGATTTTAAATATTTGATAGATATGAAATACCGGATACTAAATACCCTGACAGTAAAAAATGCTGTTTCCCGCTACAAAACCAACCGATGGACTGGATTTGTTCCATCCTTCTTCACGGCCCTATTTTCGCTGCTTTTGCTGTTCTCCTGCTCCTCGGGCGGGGAGCAGGCTGCCGTGGATGCACAGGATTCCACCACAGGCGATATTGTACTGAGCAAGCAACAATTTGACGGAGCCAATATGGAATTGGCCACATTTAAGGATACCACATTCCATCACTTTATCAAAGCCAATGGCTTTGTAGATGTACCTGCCAAAAACCGTATGGTGCTCGGCAGTTACTATGGTGGAAAGGTTTCCGAAATACAGGTAATCACCGGGCAACGGGTGAATAAAGGTGAAATTCTGTATGTGATTGACAATCCTGAATTTTTGGATATGCAGCAAGCCTATCTCGAAACCGCAAGTCTGCTGCGCAACCTTAGTTCCTTATACGAACGGCAAAAAACGCTTGTCGGTGAAAATGTAGCTTCGCAAAAAGACTTTTTACAGTCGGAAGCTGACTATAAGATGGCTGCCGCCAAATTAAGCGCACTTGGTCAAAAACTTAAACTCATGCAAATTAACCCGGAAACACTGACTGCCGAAAGTTTAAGCGCACAACTTCAGGTACGCGCTCCTTTGGCTGCATCGGTCAGCAGGATATTGGTGACCCGCGGGCAGTGGATCACAGCCGAAACCGAAGCGATGGAGCTAATTAATGGTGACATTTTATGGGCTCGTTTAAATGTTTACGAAAGGGATTTGCCGCTTCTCAAAACCGGACAAGCCGTTCAGTTGAGGTTGGTTGAAAGTGCATCTGAAAGCTACGAGGGCGTGGTTGAGAGCATTGGCCGGACCATTGATAAGGAGAAACGTTCCTCGGAAGTAATTATTCCGATTAAGCGGGGCAATACCGGTGTGCTTATCCCCGGTATGTACCTTACGGGAAGCATTGCGGTGAGCGATTACGACGTTCGCTGCCTTCCCGAGGATGCAGTGGTTGAAGTAGATGGCGTTTATTATGGATTGATGCTTATAAATGAAGGTTCGGATGTATATCATTTTGAGAAGGTTGAACTTTTCCCGGGGCAAACCATGTATGGCCTTACCGAACTTAAACGTACCGGACAGCTCCCAAAGAATGCACGCTTCCTTGCCAAAGGTGCTTTTCAACTGGTGCAGGAAGAGGGGTGAGTGGCTACTTTAGCGATGGGGCGACTTTTAACGATGGGGGTGAGTGGGCGACTTTTGTGAGTGGGCGACTTTACCGAGTGGGCGAAGGGGCGACTTTGGCACTTGCGCGAGGGTGAGGGTGAAAAGTCGGGAAGGATTCCCTAATGCCGATAGAAGTGATGTAGAAGTAAGGAGTAGGAAGTAGTGAGTAGTGAGTAGTGAGTTGAGTAGTGTAGTGATTAGAAGTGAGAAGCTCATCACTCCCCACTGAACTGGACTACTGATCACTGATCACTGATCACTGATTACTGATCACTGATCACTGATTACTGATCTCTAACTACTCCGTGCTTTCCTGAAAATAATATTATACGATGCTTTGAAGAAATACTTTACGTCGGTGAGAAACGGACTTTTAAAGTAAGCTTCCAGGTAACGTTGCTCAGAGGCCTGAATTTCTTCCATTGTTTTGGGCATATCGACATAAAAGGGAGGAATAAGCCCGGGACGTGAACGGGTGCGCATTTCCTGAAGTTCAGGTGAATACAGACTAAAATAATGCTGGCTGAGGGGGCGGACACCTACCAATTTTAACTCGCCTCGAAATAGGTTAATCAACATTGGCAATTCATCAATCCAAAACCTGCGGGCAAAACGACCTGCGCGGGTAATGCGGTAGTCGTCTTTAATCTTACCACTCTCGCTCAGGTTGTTATTATTATAAATATATTCCTGCAAATATTCGCTGTACGGATGCATGGTACGGAATTTATAGACTTTGATGCGCTTGCCGTTTTTGCCGATACGGTTCAGGTAAATAAGCGGTCCATAGGAAGCGTGCTCATTAAAGGCAGGAGTGCCCGTTTTTTGCGCTACCACGAATATTAATCCATTGATTTTCTTTTCTTCAAGAATGGTAAAGCCGCACGATATTACCCGACCAAGTAATTCCCCCCGTGAAATAACCCGATTGAGACCGCGGGTAAGAAAAAAGTAAAGTTTTTTAGCCACGGGGATTTTGGGCAACACCCGCTTAACAAAGAAGTCGGCGGCATAATAAATATAATTAAGCAAGGGTGGATATTTATTGAGAATCCGTTCTTTGCGCTGGTTTTTGGTTTCAGCGCAAACGGCCATCCATCCGCCCATGGGTAGTTTTTGGTTTATAGCCTCAAGAAACTTATTGATATAGCGTACATCGTTGAGCCGGTGCAGGTTTACAATTTTGGTGTAGCCCTCACCGCTGCGCGAGTTAATATTAAAAATAGTGGTGGTGTTGAAAATCATTGTTTTCCCGGGAAACTTATCCATAGTTTCGCTGAGGAAATACAAAGACTCCTCGCCAAGCTCTGTTAATGTTTCAGGATCTATTTCAGGAATTTTCTTTGCCAGCGCTTCATCTATTTGTGTGGTATCAGGCATCACAAATGTTGCGGTAGCGGGTAACTCATCAATGCTTTCGTCTGAGCTTCTTATAAGAAGGTATAAGTGCATGAGAATGCCTTCTGTCAAAAATAAACCAAAAATATTGGTCAGGATAACCAAACGGGACAGGTAAGCATACTGAAAAACGTAAATAAAGAGCAGCAAAAAACCGGTGGAGATCATCCAGGTGCGGAAGTACAATGTATAAAGCTGCATGCGCGGATAATAAGTGTCCGTTTCATATTTCCTGTAAAGCAATGAAGTGAAAAAATGAACAAGAAAATATATGCCTATTATCGGGCCATAACGTTCCAGATTTGCAGTATTAACAGAAGAATGCCAGACTAAGGAAAAAATAAAAACTGCTAAAGCTCCTATAATATTCACTGATAGCTGTCGAATCAGCCTTTTCATGAATGAGTTCTTTTACCCAAATTTAGATTGTAGAATAAATTTTTAGCAAAGATAGATACAAATGACATAATTAACCAGGAAATATCTTTCTTTGGCAGATAGATTGGTTTTCATTCCGATAAGGACAGGGAATAACAAAAAGAATTATCTTTGGTTATTAAACCCAACAAAAAATGATTACACCCCCCTTTTTAAAATCAGGTGATAAAGTCGGCATAATAGCCACAGCGCGTAAAATATCTTTGGCCGAAGTTGATCCTGCTCTCAGGGTATTTGAATCCTGGGGTCTGGAAGTAGTGCAGGGTGTACATTTGTTTGATGAAGCCCATCAGCAGGCCGGCAGCGATAAGGACCGGGCTGCCGATATACAGCAAATGCTCGATGATACTGAAATTAAAGCCATCTTTTGTGCCCGTGGAGGGTATGGAACGGTGCGTATCATTGATTTGTTGGATTTTATTGCCTTTGAAAAAAAACCTAAATGGGTGGTGGGATACAGTGACATAACCGTTTTGCATTCACACATTCACAAGCACTTTGGTATTGAGACCCTGCATGCAACTATGCCGCTAAACTTCCCTAAGGATGGGAGTGAGAATATTTCTACGCAAGGATTAAAAAAATGTCTTTTTGGTGAAACTCCTGAATATAAGCTGACTTCAAGACTTGGTTCCCGTTCCGGTCATGCGCAGGGAGTAGTGGTTGGCGGTAACCTGTCTATGCTGTATAGTCTGCGCGGCACTCCTGACGACATCAACACGGAAGGTAAAATCCTGTTCATTGAAGATTTGGACGAGTACCTTTACCACGTTGACCGCATGATGATGAACCTGAAGAGGGGTGGAATGCTCGAACAACTGGCCGGCCTGGTGGTTGGTGGCATGACGGAGATGCGCGACAATTCAATTCCATTTGGCAAAACGGCAGAGGAGATTATTTCATCTGCCATAGCTGAATATTCCTATCCGGTGATATTTGGGTTTCCTGCCGGTCATCTATCCGACAATCAGCCACTCATTTTAGGCCGCGAAGCAACCCTGAATGTGGGTGCGGAAGCCGAATTGCTCTTTAAACCACCCCGTAAAACCGGCAGTAAGCATTATAGCGCATTTCTTAAGCCCGCAATATTCATCAGTGGCTTTTTTATATTACTTTATCTGATTTATCAATTATTTTTCAGCATCATTTAAATTTAAAACATTATGGCAGAGCATAATGAACTGGGGAAGCTGGGCGAAGAAATTGCCCTGTCCCACCTTAGGGAAAAGGGATACCAGATTAAGGAAACCAACTGGCGTTTCGGGAAGGATGAAATTGACATTATTGCCGAAAAGGATAAATTTCTGGTGATTGTCGAGGTGAAAACGAGGCAGTCCAATGCTTTCGGTGAACCGGAGGTATTCGTCACCACTCAAAAACAACGCTTCCTTATTCGTGCCACTCAGGTGTATCTTGAACGCAATAAAGTCGATTTGGAAACACGCTTCGACATCATTTCCATAGTCATAAGCGGATCAAAACGAAATATTAAACACATAGAAGATGCCTTTTATCCAACCATGCATTAATCACCCGATTTAAACACAAATAGCGGTTTGTCAATGCGTTTAAGTATCTTTTGGGTAATACTGGGGGTAAACAACCGGGCCATCAGTCCGCGGTTGTGATTGGTAAGTGCGATTACATCTACAGACTGGTTTCGCATAAAGGTTTCCAGTCCGTTTAGAATGTCATCACTTACCAGAATATCGTAATGAATGGCAGTATTCGGATGTTCAACATTAATCAGGTTTTTTAGACTATCCAATTTCACCTTTTGCCACGGTTTTTTAACGCCAATACTGATATGTACACAATATATCTGCACATGGAAAGGATGCATCAGATTTATCAGCCGGCTTAATGCGATATGGTCTGACTCGTCAAAATCGGTGGCATACAAAACATTCTTAAAGCTTTCGATACTGGTAAAGCGGCTTGCTTCGTGAATGGCAAGCACTGGAACCGATGCTTTCTCAATCACCCTGGCAGTTACACTTCCCAGCAGACTGCTGGATTGCTGTCCTATGCCTCTGGTACCCAATACTATAAGGCCGGGCTTGTAGTGGTTGGACATGGCCACAATTTCTTCAGCAGCAATACCGTTTTGCAGGGAGTATGAAATTTTGGTATCTGCTTTCCCTTCGCTTACCCTGTGTTTCAGATCATCAGCCAGGCGGATGAGTTGTTGTTTGGCATTTTGTTCTGCTTCATGCAGATAATTTACCAGATTTACCTGATAGGCATGACTGGTATCAAAAGGTACCACATCAATTACCGGATTATAATACACATGCAGCAATTTGATTTCTGCCTTCAGTTTGGCAGCCAGGCCCAGGGCAAAAGTACAGGCCTTAAGCGAAGCATCAGAGAAGTCAACCGGAACCAGTATTTTACGCACCTGCCGCAGCGTTTTTACGGCGGGTTCTTTTTCCAATCCATGTTCCTGCTTTGACATTTCGATAAGCTTAAGGGCTTTCTCCATGTCCGATCTGCGAACCCTCAATTCTACACCGGAGCCGAAAGCCCCCTGCACCAGATTCTCATGAGATAAAAAGCAGTCTATACCTTCAGCTTCAAGGTGGGATTGTAACAGCAAAGCCCTGCTGGTGGTGTGTCGGGCAATTACAATAAGTTTTTCATCGGTCGGTTCCATCACTATGAGGGTTTTAGTGGTTATGTCATCATAAGGTTAACTCCTGAGCATACGAAAGTACGTATTATAGGGCAGTTTTCCAAGAAAAATTGCCCGGATTGTGTTATATTTAAACAAAGTTTTTCAATAACTGCAATGTAATGGTGTAACGCGTTACCTTTGCGGCCTTAAAAATGAAGCAGATACCATGAGCGCAATGAGATCAAGACCAGATAAAAATTCAGGTGACGACAAGCCTAAAAAGGAGCGGGGGAAAGACAAACCTTATGAAAAAGGAGCAGCCCCGGTACCTTATGGGTTTAAAAAAGCAAAAAGTAAAGATTGGAATAAAGAAGATAAAGGAGAGCGTTCCGGACCTGCTGAGTCTAAAAGTAAAGCCTCCGGTTCTTATAAAAGCTACCGCGATGACGATCGTCCTCGTCGGAAGTATGACAAAGCCGGAGAGGGTTCCGGAGCTTCACGCGATGAAAGCAAACCCCGCCGCAGTTTTGATAAACCCGGTGAAGGTACTCACGCTTCAGGTGAAGAGCATACATCCCGCTCAAGGTATGTGAAACCTGGTGAAAGGGGTGGATTTTCACGCGATGAAAGCAGGCCACGCCGTAGTTATGATAAATCTAAGGAGGGCTCCGGCTCTTCACGTGATGAGCACAAACCCCACCGCAGTTATGAGAAGCCTGGCGAAGGACGTGGGTTTTCTCGCGATGAAAGCAGACCCCGCCGGAAATACGATAAACCGGAAAAAGAACACAGAGCCGCAGGAGATGATCATAAACCACGGCGAAGCTGGACCGACAAACCGGAGCACAAAAGGGATGAATGGCAAAAACGCCCCGCTTCAGGGAGAGAGGAGTCTAAGTTTGTAGATGATAAATCGGGAAGCCGTGGAGATGATCGGCCAAAACGCCGACGTGAGAATGCTGATGGCCAGCAATATAGAGCTTCAGACAGGGAGCGTTCGTCCACCTGGAAGAAAGAGGAAGGATCAGGATACAAGAGCAGAGAGCGTAGGGAAGATGTTAAGCCCTACAAGCGCAAAAGCAGCGGTCCGGGTCCCCGGAGTGGTGTTGAAATGCCCAAAGGAAAGAGTGGATTTAATGCGGAAGGTACCATTCGTCTGAATAAATATATTGCCAATTCGGGGGTATGTTCACGACGTGAAGCCGATGAACTGATCGTTTCGGGAGCGGTAACGGTTAATGGTGAAGTGGTTACCCAACTGGGAACCCGCATCACCCGCGAAGATAAAGTGGAGTTTGGAGGGGAAACACTCAACATTGAAAAAAAAGTGTATTTGCTCCTGAATAAACCAAAAGGTTATATTACCACCGTTGATGATCCCGCAGACCGCAATACCGTGATGCTGCTTGTGAAGGATGCCTGTCGCGAACGTATTTATCCGGTGGGCCGCCTCGACCGCAACACCACTGGCTTATTGCTTTTAACCAACGATGGAGAAGTAACCAAAAAGCTTACGCATCCATCCCACCGGGTTCGAAAGGTTTATCACGTAGAACTCGACAAAGCCCTGACCAAATCGGATATGGAGCGGCTTACCGAAGGCATAGAACTGGAAGATGGCATGATGGCGGTAGATGAAATTGCCTATACCGGCAAAAGTGACGATAAAAAGAACATAGGCATCGTTATTCACTCAGGCAGAAACCGGATTGTACGCCGGCTCTTCGAAGTCCTTGAATATAACGTAGTAAAACTGGACCGGGTGGCGTTTGCCAATCTTACCAAAAAAGACCTGCCCCGCGGAAAATGGCGCATGCTCGATCAGAATGAAATTAATTTGTTGATGATGATCTGAGGCTGTTGACCGGAATTTTATTGAGAAAAAGCGCTTTCTTTGAAGGTGCTTTTTTTGGGTTTATCCGGGATGAAATAAACTTAAATTATTTCACAGAGTTTCACGGTGTTTTTATGGATTTGAAGATTTGACAATTTGAAGGATTTGAGCCCCTTATCGAGTGTTCCTGTTAATTTACACTGTGCAGCTAATATCACAGAGTTTCACAGAGTTCTTTTTAAATTTTCACTGTGCGACACTGTGCAACTAATATCACAGAGTTTCACGGAGTTTGACACAGAGTATCACAGAGTTTTTTTTTAATTTTTCACTGTGCGCCACTGTGCAACTGGTATCACAGAGTTTCACGGAGTTTGGCGCAGAGTTTCACAGAGTTTTTTTAAATTTTTCACTATGCGCCACTGTGCAACTGATATCGCAGAGTTTTTTTAAATTTTCACTGTGCGACACTGTGCTTAACACTGTGTGACACTGTGCAACCAATTTCACAGAGTTCTTTTAATTTTTCACTGTGCGACACTGTGTAGAACACTGTGTGACACTGTGCAACTGATATCACAGAGTTTTTTTTAATTTTCACTGTGCGACACTGTGCTTAACACTGTGTGACACTGTGCAATTAATTTCACAGAGTTCTTTTAATTTTTCACTGTGCGACACGGTGTAGAACACTATGTGACACTGTACAACTGATATCGCAGAGTTTTTTTAAATTTTCACTGTGCGACACTGTGTAGAACACTGTGTGACACTGTGCAACTGATATCGCAGAGTTTTTTTTAATTTTCACTGTGCGACACTGTGCTTAACACTGTGTGACACTGTGCAATTAATTTCACAGAGTTCTTTTAATTTTTCACTATGCGACACTGTGTAGAACACTGTGTGACACTGTACAACTGATATCGCAGAGTTTTTTTAAATTTTCACTGTGCGACACTGTGTAGAACACTGTGTGACACTGTGCAACTGATATCGCAGAGTTTTTT
>JAVEQP010000150.1:0-6205 GCA_034007585.1 Lentimicrobium sp.
TGCAATCTTGACCTTGTCACCAGATTATTAACAAGAATGCAAAGCAGTTTCGAGTACAGCGCAGGATATACTTTTTATGATATGTATTCCAAAATTACCCACCAGTTCGATGCAAAGAATTCTTTGTCATTTTCATTCTACAATGGACGTGACAATATCTTTTTCAAACAGAGGGATCGTGTTGCTTCCGGGTCTGATACATTTTTTGATTATAAGTCAAATGTTAAATGGGGAAATACCCTTGCATCACTCAAATGGAATCATCAATACAACAGCCGTGTTTTTGGAAGTCTTACCTTTGCTTATACGCATTTTGATTACCTCAACGGAGTACAGTATGTAGAAAAAAACAAAAGCGATAGAAAAGTTATTGACAGAGCAAATTCATCTTTTGTTTCAGGGGTTAACGATCTGATTTTGAAGAAAGATTTCGATTACTTTGTCTCTAATATAGCCTCACTTAAACTGGGAGCAGGATATACCCATCACCAGTTTAACCCCGGAATGAATTATTATAAAAACGTTACTTTAGATACTACGGCAGGTTCTCCTAAATTACAATCTGATGAAATTACAGCCTATGTCGAAAGTGATTTTAAGATTTTTAAAGACGTTAATGCAAATGCCGGATTTCATTTTAACACCTATTTTGTTGGAGGAGCCATTTTCCCTTCATTACAACCCAGAGTAACTGTAAATTATAGAATGAAACAAAACTGGTCAATTAAGTCCAGCTTCGTTTACATGCAGCAGAATCTTCACCTTTTATCAAATAGTGGTGCGGGATTACCTACTGATTTGTGGGTTCCGGCAACATCAACCACAAGCCCGCAATACAGTTATCTTTCTAGCATCGGGCTGTACCATACGATTAAAAACAAAGGCATTGAACTAAGCCTTGAAGGGTATTATAAATCGCTGAACAATCAAATTGAATTTAGCGAAGGAGCCAGTTTTTTTGGCGGAACAAATAATTGGGAAGAGAAAATTGAAAGAAACGGCAAAGGAAAAAATTATGGGGTTGAATTTCTTGCTCAAAAAGAACATGGTAGGTTAACGGGTTGGGTGGGCTACACCCTGAGCTACAATTACAGGAAATTTGACATTATAAACAAGGGTGAATGGTTTCCTTATAAATTTGACCGCCGACATTATTTTACCATAGTGGCGAACTACGCGTTGAAAAAGAACATCGTTTTCAGCGGCGATTTTGTGTTTAATACCGGAAATGCAATTACACTTCCTGATGGCAAATACCCAACCATAAATGAAGAATTTAACAACGGTTCTTTCGCAAGCCCTTTCCCCGTTTTTACCAGGATATATGACAATACATACACCTATCCGGGCCGAAACCAAAGCCGGATGCCGGTTTACCACAGGCTTGATTTTGCGGTAAGATTCATAAAAGAAAGGGAAAAGGGAACACGTGAGTGGGTGATCTCAATATACAATGTATATAGTCGTCAAAATCCCTATTTTGTTTACATGCAACACGACAAACAAAAAATACTGCATCTTTATCAGATCAGCATTTTTCCTATAATTCCTTCTTTTTCTTACGTGAGAACTTTCTAAGGAAAAATGGGCAGGAAGGATTTAATTGAACGGTTTAATAAGAGGAATTAGCTTTGTGGCACAATCAACACGGGAGAGGGACACTTACGTATTATTTATTTTACCATTTTAATCCGGCCAACTTATGTTTAACCTCATCCATATCGGGATTGTCTTCAAAAAGCAGATCCGGTTCAAGATAATACAGGCTGTGTTCCTTTTTGAATCTTTCCTCTCCACCGCCCGTAATGTTAAGCATAACTAAAGCATCCCGGTCAATAACACCTTCATTTAAAGCACGAATCATTGAGGCGGTTGCAATGGCGGAGGCTGAATAAATATCAATTCCCTCTTTTTTAAGGAACAATTCCTTGGCTTCACGTGCTTCAAGATTTGTAGCTTTCAACACATCGCCACCGGTATCGTTAAGCGCATCAAACAAGCCGCCAATAATAGGGTATGGGGGCTTACGGTTAGAAAGCACCTTGGCATCTATTTCAGTCACCTGTTCCCTGGCCAGCATAGGGTCATAAGGCAGCATTTCACGGGAGTGTGCTTTCCATGCATCATAAATCGGTAAAAAGGGGGTGTTTTGCGATACCATCAGTTTCATCTTGTTGGCTCCAAAACGGCCATCTTCAATCAGCCTAAGGTTGGCTTCCCAGGCGGCAATAGCACCGGTCCCACTTCCTACAGCCTGGAAATAATAGTCCGGAATACGGCCAATGGCGCTAACTGCTGATAAGGTAGTGGTTCCCATACCATCGCGGCGGGCAATGTTTTTAGCGCCACCCTCAGCAAGAAAGCCATCACACTTTACAATCAGGTTTGAGAGGTAAATGGCATCAAAATAATCGGTATCAAAAGCCGTTACCGCAAGCTTTACACAATCGTTCGCCGGTTTTTCAAACCATAAGGTGTCAATGTAATCATGCGGGACACATAGCAGTAACGGAATATTATTTTCAGAGCATACCTTTGCGAAAGCTCTGGCTGTATTGCCCGCAGAAGCTACTACCAATACCTCTTTTTGCTCAGGCGACATCCTTCCGCAAACGGCATAGGCTTCGGTTTCCTTAAAAGAGCAGGTGTTCATGTAGGCATTCCGCTCGGGCCAGTACCCGCTAAAGGTTATCCAAAGGTTACTCATTCCAAGTGCACCAGCCAATCCTTCACTTTTGTAGGTAACCGGCGCGACTGAGCCTTGCAGCATGCGCTTTATGGGCAGCCAGTCTGCATAGGTGTAAAGCCCATAGGCAGGGCCCAGTATGTGTAATTGCTTTTTATCGTACAAGGCACGGATAAGCGCCGGTTTTTCTTCTCCCGGGGCATCCAGTGTCCATCCATTGTCATCGAATATATTCCCGGTAGCCTGCGATTGTAAGCGGTAGAGCGTTGGGGTAAAGTCAGCGTGCATAGTCTTTCTGTTAAAGTGGACAAATGTAAGCAATGTGGATGGAATGTATGGCCTTTAACCCGCTTTATCACGTTGCACTCTTTTGGGTGTTGATTAAGAAATAAGTATTTATGAATCTCGTGCTTGAAATTTGAGTTATTTTTGCAAAAAGGATGGTTATGATGTCATTTGAACTTCAGGGATATGATCACATACAATTAAACCAATTGCTAAAATTGCTGAATCTGGTTGAAAGTGGGGGCGAAGCCAATCAGGTCATCACGGCAGGGGAAGTGTTGGTAAACGGAATCAAAGAATTGCAGAAACGCAAGAAGCTATATCCCGGTGACAAGATACTTTACGAAGGGGAAAACATTGAAATTGTGGCTGGTTAATTCTTTTCTGCACATTGAAGTTAAATCATCAGATGGGAGGAAGGCTGCTTATTCAAAATTTGCCAGATGCAACTCCAGATCAGTCATGATATCTTGCAGGTTCTTAATCTTCTCCTTTTCCGCATTAAACGCCAATTGAATTTCATTGTGCGCCCTCAGATTGCTGGTAAGTTCCTCTATTTTGGTTTGTTCGGGATAGCCTTTGATAAAAATAAGGTAGTCCGCGTGTTTAATGGAATGAATCATTGGCTGCTGATTGTTGTTATTGCCAATCAGACAATAGTAAAGTCGTTGCTCAACATCATAAAAAGTAAAAATGGGATAGTATAACACGGCATTGGTTCTGGTAAAGAAAACAGGTAAATCGTCCAGTTTCTTCAGCTTAAATCCAAGTAGATTGTTCATCAGAAAGGCAAGGCGGTAATCCTTTATCTGGGTACTCAGGCCCATTACATTCAAATCAGGATAAGAATCCGGTTCACTAATCAGTTTTTTTTTCGCCATAAATGCAAAATTAGTAAAACCTGGGAGAAAACAGGAGGATTACTTTTCGGCCGGGGTGTGATTGTTGAGGTCGAAAAATTCAATGGCTTTCATGGCTGCCTGCTGTTCAGCGCCTTTAATGGAATAGTCGCGGCCCGAACCTGAAGGTTCTCCGGCAATCCGAATTTCAACAATATATTGCTTTTTATAGCCGCTCCCTACCTCCTGAATTACACCAAATTCGACCGATTTCTTTTCTTTTTGAGCCCACTCAATAATTTTACTTTTGTGATTAACATCTGTATTGATGAGTTCATTGAGGTCAAAATGATTTTTAATTACCCTGTTTATTAATACTTTACGGGTAAACCGATAGCCTTTGTCCAAATAAATGGCGCCAATGAGGGCTTCAAGGGCATCGCCTTTAATAGAACGAAAAACGCTGTTATTGTTTTGCGCATGAATAATAAGCTGATCAATGCCCAGGCGGAAAGAAAGTTTATTTAGTTGCGCCCGGCTAACTATTTTAGAGCGCATTTCGGTAAGAAAACCTTCATCTTTGTAGGGAAACATTCGGAAAAGGTGGTCAGCAACCACCGTGCTTAGCACGGTGTCTCCCAGAAACTCAAGTCTTTCATTGCTCACTCTTATGCCATTGAGTATTTCTTCGCTCTGCGACTTGTGGAGAAAAGCGAGTTTATATAAAAAAATATTTCCGGGATAAAACCCAAAAATATTTTTGATGGCTTCATAAAAATGTTTGTCATCCGAAAGGTAAAACCTAAAAGGCCTTATTTTGAATGGGAACACAATTAATCAGCGAATTTTTTGAATAAGATGGAAGCATTGTGTCCGCCAAAGCCGAAAGTATTGCTCAATGCTATCTGAATATCACGTTTTCGGGCTTTACCAAAAGTGAAATCAAGCGAATTGTCAATATCCGGATCATCGGTAAAGTGATTGATGGTCGGCGGAATGATGCCATTTTTAAGCGCCAGCACGGTGGCAATGGATTCAATGGCACCGGCAGCACCCAGCAGGTGTCCGGTCATTGATTTGGTACTGTTGATACTGATTTTAGGCGCATGTTCTCCAAAGAGTGCACAAATAGCTCTTATTTCTGCAACATCGCCCAAAGGGGTAGAGGTTCCATGGGTATTGATGTGCTCAACGTCCTGAGGGGTTAATCCCGCTTCTTCGATGGCACTTTTCATGGCCCGGCGGGCACCATCACCTTCAGGATGAGGGCCGGTCATGTGATAAGCATCAGCAGTGAGGCCAGAACCGATTACTTCTGCATAAATTTTAGCTCCACGGGCTTTGGCATGTTCCAGTTCTTCCAGAATAACGGCACCGGCACCTTCACCAATTACAAATCCATCGCGGTCTTTATCAAAAGGCCGTGAACCTGTGGCCGGATCATCGTTGCGGGTGGAGATGGCATGCATGGCATTAAAACCACCCACTCCGGCTGCATTTACTGCGGCTTCAGAGCCTCCGCTTACAAAAGCGTCAGCTTTACCCCATTTGATGTAATTAAATGCATCAATGATGGCATTGGCCGAAGAGGCACAGGCAGAAACCGTCGCAAAATTAGGCCCTTTAAAACCATACTTTATGGAGATGTGACCGGCGGTGATGTCTGCAATCATTTTAGGAATAAAAAAAGGATTGAAACGCGGCGTTCCATCCCCTTTGTAAAATTCTCCCACTTCCTCTTGAAAGGTTAACAAACCTCCAATACCAGAGGCCCAGATTACCCCTACTCTTTCGAGATTGATAGTGGTATGATCCAGTCCCGAATCAGCGACAGCTTCATCGGCACTAATCATACCATACTGGGCGTATGGATCGAACTTGCGTACTTCTTTCCGGTCGAAGAAGGCGAGCGGATTATAATCTTTGATTTCGCAGGCAAATTGCGTTTTGAACTTGCTGGCATCAAACCGCGTAATGGGGCCAGCACCGCTTACCCCATTAATCAATCCTTCCCAATACAGTGGTATGGAATTGCCTATTGGAGTAAGCGCGCCGAGTCCGGTTACAACAACTCGTCTAACATTCATTCAGAAAGTAGCTTATTTAGTGTTGTTTGTAATGTATGCTACAGCATCACTTACAGTACCGATCTTTTCAGCCTGATCGTCGGGAATAGCAATGTTAAACTCTTTTTCAAATTCCATGATGAGTTCAACGGTATCCAGAGAGTCTGCACCTAAATCGTTGGTGAAACTGGCTTCGGGAGTGACTTCATTTTCATCAACGCCAAGCTTATCTACTATGATAGCTTTTACTCTTGTTGCAATGTCTGACATTTTTTCTCTTTTTTAGGTTTGAGGCTGCAAAGAAACAAATTATTCAAATACCAAACAAA
>JAVEQP010000151.1:0-1541 GCA_034007585.1 Lentimicrobium sp.
TCGATTTTTAAAAATTGAATAAAATGAACACATTATATAAAATTTTCAGAAACACACTCACTTTTTTGCTTGTCATCAGTCTTTCTGGATGCTCGGGCAAGGATAACCCTGAACCAGACGGAAATGAACCTCCTGCAGGTGATACCAACAGAGTTCAGATATACCTGACCCGGGGCGATCAGACTAAATTATTTTGTAAGGAAGCCGGGCTGGTTTTCAGGAAGGATGCCCCTACAGGTTATCCCATAATTGTGGTTGATACCGCTCAGCGTTTTCAGGAGATGGAAGGTTTTGGCGCAGCCCTCACTGGTTCATCAGCCTACCTCATCAATAAAAGGTTAGATGGTAATGCGCGCACAAACTTATTAAACGAACTGTTTTATCCTGATAAGGGCATTGGGCTCTCTTACCTCCGGCTTACCATGGGTGCCTCTGATTTTTCATTGTCTGATTTTACCTATGATGATATGCCAGCCGGGGAAACCGACTTTAACCTTGATCATTTTTCACTTTCTCAGGATAAAGAAGATGTGTTGCCGGTTTTGAAGCAAATTATTCAGATTGCACCTGATATTCCACTGCTCGGTTCGCCCTGGAGCCCACCCGCATGGATGAAAACCAATGGCAGTCTGAAGGGCGGAAAACTCAAGCCCGAATGCTATGCTGTGTATAGCGACTATTTTGTGAAGTATATACAGGCAATGAAGGCGGAAGGTTTAACCATTGATGCGGTGACCATTCAGAATGAACCTTTGCACTTCACCGCCAATTATCCATGCATGGAGATGCAGGCAGAAGAACAACTCGATTTTATTAAGAACTACCTGGGTCCGAAATTTGTTGCTGCCGGACTGGATACCAAAATCATCACTTACGATCACAACTGGGATAAACCTGAATATCCGATGACCATTCTTGACGATGCCGCAGCGCGTCAGTATGTGGCAGGTTCAGCTTTTCATGCCTATGCGGGGGATGTATCGGCCATGACCGTGGTACACAATGCTCATCCCGACAAGGCTTTGTATTTTACTGAAATTTCTGGCGGGGCCTGGGCAACCGATTTTGCCGGCAACCTGATGTGGAATATGCGCAACATTTTTATCGGAACCACCCGCAACTGGTCAAAGAATGCCCTGCTCTGGAATCTGGCCCTTAATGAGAATTATGGTCCACAAAATAATGGCTGTAACAACTGTCGGGGCGTAATTACTATCAATTCTGTTACCGGTGCGGTAATAAAAAACGTCGAATATTACGCTCTGGCGCATTTTTCAAAATTTGTGCGGCCGGGTGCTGTGAGGGTTTCAACCGAAGTGCCCGGTATAGCCGGTGAAACCGGGGCAGTTGCTTTTCAAAACAGCGATGGGAGCAAGGTGATGATCATCGCCAACTATGCCGGCGAAATGAAAAGTTACACCGTAAAACAGCAGGGAAAGATATTCATTGCCACCGTGCCGCCAACCTCGGTAGTTACTCTTGTGTGGAAGTGATGAGTGGTTTGTTGATTTGTTGAGTAGGCTGACCTATTAGGTTTTCTT
>JAVEQP010000151.1:1641-6181 GCA_034007585.1 Lentimicrobium sp.
TAGAAGTGAGTAGCTTGCCTCTCAGTTCTAACCGCTCAAATTTCAAATCTGCAATCCGCAATCCGCAATCGCATCATCTCCTTGTCCCCCCGTCCCCTATTCGCCATTCCTCTCCTTACCAACCCAACATCCAAGCGAAAATCAACGGGGCAACGATGGTGGCATCACTTTCAACGATAAACTTCGGGGTATCAATATCGAGTTTTCCCCAGGTAATTTTTTCATTGGGAACGGCTCCGGAATAAGATCCATAGGAAGTGGTAGAATCACTGATTTGGCAGAAGTATGCCCAGAAAGGTACATCTTTCCATTCCAGATCCTGATACATCATGGGAACCACGCAAATAGGGAAGTCGCCGGCAATGCCTCCACCAATCTGGAAGAAGCCTACACCCTTACCGCCTGAATTTTTGCGATACCATTCTGTAAGAAATATCATGTACTCAATACCGGTTTTCATGGTGGAGGGCTTCAGTTCACCTTTGATACAATAGGAAGCAAAAATGTTTCCCATGGTGCTGTCTTCCCAACCGGGAACGATGATGGGCAGATTTTTTTCGGCAGCAGCCAACATCCAGGAGTGTTTTGGATCAATTTCATAATCTTTCTCCATTACCCTGCTGTTCAATAGCTTATACATGAATTCATGGGGAAAGTAGCGTTCACCGGCTGCTTCAGCATCTTTCCAAATCTTTTCAATATGGTGTTGGATGCGACGGAAAGCCTCCTCTTCTGGAATGCAGGTATCGGTTACCCGGTTCATGCCTTTTTCCATCAGTTCAAATTCCTCCGTTGGCGTGAGGTCGCGGTAGTGCGGTACCCTTTTATAATGGCTGTGGGCTACCAGATTCATAATATCCTCTTCGAGGTTGGCGCCGGTGCAACTGATAATTTGCACTTTATCCTGCCGGATCATTTCAGCAAGAGAAATACCCAACTCAGCCGTGCTCATAGCTCCGGCAAGGGTAATCATCATTTTTCCGCCTTCGGCTAAATGTTTCTCATATCCTTTGGCGGCATCCATTAAGGCTGCTGAATTAAAATGACGATAATGATGTTCGATAAATTGTGAAATCGGTCCGCGGTTCATAGTATTTAGGGTTTTGATTTTTGCTTTTTTGCAAAGGTAAGATTTTTTTTAGATGCCCTTTAGCCGTTGGTCTTTCTCGTAATCGCTTCGCTCTCCCTGGACAAGTGGTCTTTTGGTTTTAGTCATTGGATTTGTTGGTAATTTCAAACTCTTAGGGGATTGAGGTGGTATTTATAACCGGGGATTTAGCTATGAGTCCAAATGTCGATGGGTAATTTGGCTCCCTTCCCCTTGAGAATATAGGCAGAAGATGAGGTGATTGTGTAATTAAACTGTGCGAATTAACACTGTTAAAATAATCCTCATAAGTTTTGGAGTTGGACATTTGACCTTAGTCCCGATAGCTGTCTGGAATAGATCTTTACATTCTTTCGAGATTTTATTCATTTTGAGGAAATTGCAATAAAAAAAGCCCCCTAAAAAAGGGAGCTTTTCAAAGCAATAAATCAAAAAAATTAATTCTTAATCAGTTTTTGTACCAGACGTGTTCCATCTTTTCCATAGAATGTAACAAAATACAATCCGTTGCTTAGGTCGTTGGTATTGATGGTTGTTCTCCCGTTGTTATTTAGCTGCCAGGTGCCAATTTTCTGTCCCAGCATCGAAGTAATGGTTACTTCTTTAATGGAAACAGTTGTATTGATAATCAATTCATTGCTAACTGGGTTGGGGTACATCTGAACTTTGTCAGTGAGTGGGTTTTCAGCTACAGATAACAGTCCCTGAACGCCCCATTTGTAAGTAATGTTTGCTGGTTCAGTGAAGTCATATGCCCTGTTACCCGCATCAAGTCCTGGCATTTGCACAGGATCACTGCCTGTCCATCCTGCACCCTTGAAAAACTTTAATTCAAAGGCTTTGTAGTCCATTTTCAAGGTTATGGAGTAGATTTTATCGCCGTCCGGATCAAGCATTTCATTGTTAGGATTTGTTCCAGGCTCATTCCATGTACCATAAAGGCCACCCATATCTCCAGATAAAAAAACAGGTACGCCATCCATAGTGCCCGCTTCGCTCATGTCAACATTGATTGTTAGCTCTGGCAACCCTGTAAGCGAATTAGAATCGTTATTGAGAATGAAATCGTCAAAATAAATAACGATATCTTCTGTCAGGGCCAAAGGATCTTCAAAGTCAGGCATAAATGCTATCGTGGGCTGGAGGCCAGTATACGCGGAAAGATCAAAAACCATATCTTCCCATTGTTCTGTAAGCGTTTGTGGTTGAGTACTGAGAATTTCCACCGGTCCGGCAGCACCGCCTTCAATTTTAAATTTGATGGGGCTGATACGGGGTTTCCACACTTTTACGTGCATGAATTTGTTGGTGGTAACGTCGAGCGGGGTGGGCAATGCTGACCAGAAACCGCCAAACGCAACTCCATCCTTATCACGTACAAATTCTATCACATGATCACTCACATTGATACCGGATTTGTCAGGATTAGCAACGAGTTTCAAGGTGCTCTCATCCGGAGGATTGGCATTGCCCATGTAATTCATCGTAATAATCTCATAGTCTTCCATCATCTGAACGGGAGCACTTCCAACAGTGGGATCGTTGTTTGCATAAAGATCATCAAAATAAAGGGTAATGTCTTCTGTTAAGGTTAAAGGGGTCTCAAAATCAGGAATAAGTACGATTTTTACATATTCACCACTTACTACGCTCATGTCAAAAACAAGCTCTTCCCATTGATCAACGGTGGCTTGCGGTTCAATAGGAAATACATCGCCAGAGTTTACTTCACCTTCGAACTTGAAGGCAACAGGGCTGATGCGGGGTTTCCATACTTTTATATGAACGTACTTGTTGGCAGTAACATCGATTGGAGTATCGAGGGTGGCATACCAGCCAGCCCAGGGATCACCGTCGAATCCACGTACCATTTTTACTACATAGGCACTGGTGTTGACGCCGGTCGGGTCGGGATTGGGCACTACAGATAAAGATCCGTTGGTCCCTTGTGAAAAGATATTCATGGTAAGGCTTTCAAAATCTTCAATGGTTTGTGCCATCGAAAAGCCAAAAGTGAACATCAAAGCAATTAAAAATGTAAATTTTCTCATGGTAGATTGGTTTTGTTTAACAATGAAATGACCTACAAATATAAACATAATCGCACTAAAAAGCTATTATTATAGTGGAAATTATTTTAATTCCTTCAAACTAATTTCCTGCTCATCAGATTACATGGATAATTGATCTGGTTTTAGAAGGAGTTATGAAGAGTTTTCTCTTGCATGGTTTAAACAGCATTTAGTTTGCCCACTAAAAAAGAGAATTAAAAATGAAATTTGCTTTAAGCAAGGACTTCAGCTTTCTGTCTTCAAAACGCAATCACTGAGCGAAAGTCCAGAGTCTCAATATCCATCAAATTTCCCAAAATAACCAGGTTTATTTCCGCACATGATTAATAGTACCTCAAAATGACTATAAATTATCAACACAAATGCGCAGTGCGACCGATATTTTTTTAATTTTGGCCAATAACGTCACGAAGGCATTATTACCTCAGCGTTTTCTTGTTTACATGCAACATTTCGCCCGGATTTTTTTTTGGTTCGTATTACTGTTTGTTTACGGTTCAGTTTTGTTTCCTGAAGAAACCCGGGCACAGGGCAATAAGGTAACTGTGCTGACCCAGGAGCAATTGGCTTCAGAGCTGGGCAACCGCTATTTTGACGCTGTTGATTATCTGATAAAGAATAGTTGGATGGCCGATACGCTGATTGAACAGAAAATCAATCCGGCTTTGGCTTATGGCATTATTTTTCCGGGCCTGGTGCGTTATTCTGCTTTGCGCGATATTATGGAAGCAGGAGCATACCGCACGCTATATGTGCAACGGGGAAGGAAGTATGCGCATTATACCGTAGGCCGCTTTCAGATGAAACCCTCTTTTGCCGAATTAATTGAGCGAAACGTTACCCGTCAGAAGATGACAAGCTTTGATTTCGATCTTAAAAACAATCCCAGGGCCAGAAGCTTAAGGGCCAAACGCCTTGAAAGTCCTGAATGGCAACTACGTTACCTGGTGTTTTTTATTCGCATCATGGAAAAGCGTTTCAATCATATAAAATGGAAATCAGAAGACGATAAAGTCCGCTTTTATGCCACCGCTTTTAACGTTGGCTACAACCGGGATGAGCGTACCATCCGCCGGATGATGAATCCCCGCACCCCCAGATATCGTAAAGCAAAAAAGACAAAGGCAAAAGATCGCCACGGCGATGTGGCAGCCTATTTCTATAACCTCGACGGGCACCGGTTTACGGTTAAAAGACTGGAAGATGAAAAAAGTGACCCGGAGAAAATGCACATTGAGTGATTTTGGGAGGTCTCGTCATTTTGGACGAGACCGAAATATAAAAAGGTTGTGAGTTTTCAGCAGGCCCTGGTTAAACCCCACCAGGGTTTGAGGCTACTAGTTCGCAGTGCACCCCCAAT
>JAVEQP010000152.1:0-6172 GCA_034007585.1 Lentimicrobium sp.
TTATTTGCCCGTTTAACCTCAGTAACCAAAATGCCTCGCCGTCCACTTTTTACCTTATTTCTTCTTCTAACCAGAATCTAACCTTATTATATCTTCAAACCTCAGTAACCAAAACACACCTCCCTCCCCTTTTTACCTTATTTCATCTTCCAACCTTATTCCCACTTTACCAGGGCTTGCTGAAAAACCATTCACCCATCTTAAATTACGGTGCACCCGCCTCAGGAGGACACACCGTATTATGAATGCATAGAATTTGAATCATTGTTTCTAAAAGCCGTACATTCCAAGAAAATATTCAAGCCATAATAGATTGATAATTAATGACATGTTGAATTTACAGCAAACCCTAAATACATTTTAATCTAATCTGACTTCCACCTTACTACCCTTTGCTGAAAGATTCATGTCAACGATCAACAAATCATGGATGTTGTCCCAACGCCAATGATCGTAAAGTTCACCATTCAACAGCACGGCTTTCGGTTTTTGGGACAGGTGATGAATAATAAGCTCCAATTTATAATTTTCATGTAGAAAACGGGGCAAACCTTTTGATTTTATCATCGAAACAACCAGCAAACTATCAGAAGCATCCGCTGTAAAATCCATCATTTCATACTGCCCTTTTGTATAGGCTCCGAAGGTTTTTCCATCATCATTATATAATGTATAGGATGATTGCTGCACTGTTGTATCCCGATAGTAGTGCATTTCAAAGTTATCCAGTGAATACGCGGCTGTATTTTGCACGGGTTTTGCCATGGGAATAAAAGATCCGCCTTTCACAAATACCGGGATATGGTCAGGCTTCAGGGCAATCATCTTTGTTTTGCCTCCCTCAAATTGCTCCCCACTAAAAAAGTCGGTCCATTGGCTGCCTTTGGGGAAATAAACGGGTTGGTTTGCCAAACCGGGCGCCTTAATGGGAGATACCAGGAAGGAGTTCCCCCACATATAAGCAGAATCATAGGTAAGTAATTCGGGATTATCCTGTTCTATAAAGAATAAAGGAATCATCAGGGGAGCTCCCGATTGATTGTTTTTAAATACCAGATTATAATTGTATGGCAGGAGGGCATAGCGTAATTCAATGGCTTTTTGGGCCAGCAACCGTGTGGTTTGTTTTTGAAATACCGGTTCTGCCGGAATATGTTCCTGAGCATGGGGTCTGAAAACAGGTTGAAAAACTCCATATTGCAGCCAGCGGGTATATAACTCATTATCAATGGTATCGCCCCCTGCAAATCCACCAAGATCGGAGTGCATATAGGCCAGCCCCTGCATTCCCATTTGAAGGGCAATTTCGGGTTGAGGCACCAGTCCGCCCCAGCTCCGGCTCACGTCGCCCGACCAGGGGATCATGCCATAACGCTGTGAACCGGCATAACCTGCCCGCATCAGTATGAATGGACGTGTATCGGGAAAATCGCGACGATAACCTTCAAAAATCATTTTGGCCCATTCATGACCATAGGCATTGTGCAATTCATCGGCTGAACCGGAGATATGCTGCAAATCAGAAGGATGAACTTCAGGTTCACCCAGATCTCCCCACCAGCCATCTACCCCCTGTTTTACCAAATCTTTGTAAATGTCCCAAAACCATTCTTTGGCCTCTGGTTTAAAAATATCAACCAGTCCCGTATTTCCAAAATAGAAGTCATAGGTGTAAGGCTTACCCGCACTGTCGGTTGCCAGCACTCCTTTATCTACCGCCTCTTTCCATCTATCAGAGGTAGTCAGCACAAAAGGCTCTGTAACCAGAATGGTTTTAATATTGTTTTTAGCAAAGCGTTTCATCATTTTTTGGGGACGCGGAAAGCTGTCGCTATACCAGTCCAGATTGCCCATGCTGCCCTGAATGTCCTTACCAAACCAATAAATATCAATTACCACTGCATCGAGGGGAATATTTTCTTTGGCGAATTGCTTCACTGTATTTTCAGTTTCAGCCTGAGAGTGGTAGCCGAACCTGCTGCTGAAATTACCCAGCGCCCATCGGGGCAACATAGGCTGACGGCCGGTAAGCAAGGTGTATTGCTTAACCAAATCGAACCAGTCGCTGCCGGCTATCACATAATAATCGGGGATACCCCCAATGGTTTCATAACTCACTTCATTGTTCTGACGGCTGTCCAAATCGAGCCAACCGAGGCTGGCATTGTCGAACAATACGCCGTAAAGCCGGGAGCTATAAAATAAGGGCAGGGTATAATTCATCAGTTCCGAATGGGTTTCATATCCATAGTGGGCGCGGTTGTATAACATCAGGCGCTGTCCGCGGTGGTTCATGCCAAGAACTCTTGCTCCGCCACCATAAAGTACTTCATTGGGGCCAATACTGAAGTTTAGCTTTTGTAATGAATCCAGCACAAAGCCGGCTTTTTCAGCAATGAGCAATTTGTCTCTAAAATAATAGGAGACGGAAAAGGGCTGCTTGGTGATGCGTACCTGCATTCCTCCTGAAGTCAGGGTGATGTTGTTGCCTTCCTCTAGCAGATGAAACGAATTTACCATGGGTTTCTTTCCTGCTAAGGCAAATGAGAAGTCTTTAACCTCCAGTTCAGCCGGAAAAAAACGAGTGTGAATAACATTATCAGTGCATGGAGCTATCAGGTAACGGCCATCCGACACCGTGATTTCGACGCTTTCATTCTTAAGTTTAACCTCTCTGAATTGCCGGCCAACCGGCTGAGCCAGAGAAGTAAACAGGAATAAAAATAGCATTAGGCTGATTAACAATGGCTTGCGCATAAAACTCATAATTTAGTACATTTGAGGGGTATAAAGTTAGCGAAAATTAAGGTTCGTTACTATAGTATCTGCAATACCGGTGTAATTTGACTTTGCAAAAATTTGAAAATAGAGAATGAGTTTAAGGTTATTCAATAAAAGAAGCTGAAAAACTCAGGTCAATTGTCCAATGAAATTTTTAACATATCATTAACATGTTCCACGTCGACATTGATACAATTTGATTGTATATTTGCTGCTTAATCTAATACCAAAGAAAACATGAAAAAATTCGCTCTTTTATTTTCAGCCATTGCATTGGTTTTTGCTTTTTCAGTAACCAGTGTAGATGCCCAGAACGTACCTGGTAAAAAATCAACCGAAAAAGCCATTTCAGCTAAATCGGCCACTGCAGCTCCTGCTGTTCAGGCAAAGGAAGCCAAAGGTGATTGTGCAACTCCCTGCACCGATAAAGCCAAAACAGCAGCTAAAACCGATTGCGCAACTCCCTGCACAGACAAGGCCAAATCAGCATGTTGCGACAAGAAAGCTTCTGCATCAGCAAAACCGGTACCAGCACCTGACAAACAGTAAAGTTGTCATTTAAGATTTAAAAAGCTCCTCTTTCAGGGGCTTTTTTTTATTAAAGCAATCGCTGCAACTCATCCAGGCTCTGAATACGATTTATATTATTGGTTAACAATTTTGCACGGCTGAAATAGAGCTGGTCCATCCCTACGCTGGCTGCGCCGTGAATATCTATATCCAAATCATCCCCAATCATCAGTGAATTTTGCGCTCTGGCTCCGGCCAGGGTAAGGGCATAATTGAAAATGCCCGAATCCGGTTTGGAAACTCCGGCCAATTCAGAAGTGATGACGTGGGTAAAATAATCAGATAGTCCTGATTTTCGGAGCTTTACAAATTGAACTTCATTGAATCCGTTGGTGATTATGTGCAGCCGGTATCTGAATTTCAAATAGTTAAGGGTTTGATGTGCATGGGCAAAAAGATGAGTTTTAGTCGGGCTGATGCTCACATAATCAAAAGCAATGGTATCTGCCAGCATCTTATTGTCAATACCAAAATGGTTTAAGGTATAAACGAAGCGATTGATTTTTAACGCATCCTTTTCAACCTCTCCTGCCCTGTAAAGGTCCCACAAGCGGTCATTATGCACATGGTAAATCTTCAAAAATTTCTCAAAATCAGGGATGCCGGCCTGCTGAAGCTGGTGATTTTCATAAATTTCATTTAATGTTTCCAGGGAATTGGTTTCAAAATCCCATAAGGTGCCGTCAAGATCAAAGAAGATGTCGGTATAGTTGAGTTTCAATTTTTTCATAGTACACATTCCGGCACAAAGGTAGAAAGGAAAAGTATAAAGTCTAATGTCTAAAGTCTAATTATCTAAACGGCGAAGTCACTAACGCGAAGTTGAGAGGATGAGAAGTTGAGCGGTTTAGAGCTGTTTAAACTTCTAATTTCTAACATCTAACGTCTAACTTCTAACCTCTAACTTCTAACGTCTAACTTCTAACGTCTAACATCTAACGTCTAACGTCTAACATCTAACATCTAAAAATAGCGAAGCACTAAGCGCGCAGCCCTAATCATTTAAAATAGAAGTACTTACTTGTCTATACCATCTTATCTTTAGCATTATGCTAAAAAATATATTGAAAAGACTTGACAAGCGCTCAAAAATGTTGTACTATTGCAATATCAATTTGATATCATTATGAAAACACAACAACAACACGAAAAATTCACTGAACCCACTTCGGGTTATGTAGTGCTGACACTGGCAATCGTAATGATTGCAGCATTTATTTACAGTATAACTCAACTGAATCACCTGATCTGGGTGATGGTTTTGGCAATTATAGATTTGCTGCTTGCTATCGCGCTTATGCCGGGTTTTCTGGTGGTAAATCCCAATGAGTCGAGTGTCTTGGTACTGTTCGGCGATTACAAAGGCACGGTAAAGTCGAATGGCTTTTTCTGGGTAAATCCGTTCTACACCCGTAAAAAGATATCCTTGCGCGCCCGTAACCTGAACAGTGATCCGATAAAGGTGAACGACAAAATCGGGAATCCCATCATGATTGGCATTGTATTGGTCTGGAAAGCTCAGGACACCTTCAAGGCCGCTTTTGAGGTTGACGATTACATTCATTACGTGGAGATTCAAAGTGAAGCGGCCATACGTAAACTTGCGGGACATTATCCGTACGATAATTTCGATGATGCCGAAGCTGAAATTAGTCTTCGCTCAGGAGGTGAAGAGGTCAATCACCAATTGGAATCTGAATTGACAGAACGCCTGGAAAGGGCTGGCATTGAGGTGATTGAAGCCCGCATTTCTTATCTGGCTTATTCTTCGGAAATTGCCGGGGCGATGCTTAGGCGTCAACAGGCTACAGCCATTATTGCAGCCCGTACAAAAATTGTTCAAGGCGCAGTAAGTATGGTTGAAATGGCACTGGAACAGCTTTCAGAAAAGAACCTGATTAACCTGGATGAAGACAAAAAGGCCACCATGGTCAGCAACCTGATGGTGGTACTGTGTTCTGACAAGGATGCTTCACCGGTAATCAATACAGGCACATTGCATCAGTAAAACGAGATTATTGTTGAACCGATAAACCACCTTTGTGATGAAAGCCATTTCAGAAGATTCCAAAAATATTGTTTTTTACCAGGGTGATGCTGTTGCCGGTAAGCTGACCTTCGCGGGATGGCATTCACCTAAGGCTTCCCTTACGGATAAAACAGGTAATGTGTTTAAAATTGGTCCAACCAATATTTTCAGACACAAAATTAATGTCATCCTGGATCAGCAATGTCTGTTATCCATTCACAGAAAGTGGACCGGAGTTTCAAAAATCCACTTTTCTAAAGATTCTGAGGGTCAGTGGCTCACTTTTTTGCGAAAAGGTTTTTTTAAAGGAAGGTATGTTCTTAAGGATAAGGATGACAGAGAATTGGCCGTAGCAAGATTGAAATTCAGGGTAAAAAAGCTTCGGCATGACTTTGAAATTGAAATTTCTGATATCCTAAAAAGGAGAGCAAATTCATTTCTGCTGGTGGCAATCATGATTTATCTGATGAGGATTAAATCAGGGAAAGCTGCTTATTGAGCGATACTTTGTTCAGCAATTTTAATCATTTCCTGAAGATGACGAAAAAGACAAGCTACCTTTACTAAAACAATATTTACAGGGCTTTACACTGCTCTATACGAATTGAAAATTGAATTAAATGGCTCAGAAAAAACCTTTTGTCCTACGCATAGACCCCGACTTGCTCGAGGCTGTTGAAAAATGGGCTGCCGATGAATTTCGCAGTACCAACGGCCAATTGGAATGGATAATTAGTAAAGCATTGAAAGAGGCAAGACGGCTGAAGAGCAAGGAGCGGAAGGGGGAGTGAG
>JAVEQP010000045.1:0-7897 GCA_034007585.1 Lentimicrobium sp.
TTTGACCATTCCGTATTGCGCCAGTCAGGGACAAAATTAAAGCACAAAAAGGATGAATTAATGATTCGTAAACGCTGTAACGGTTATTGATATGCATCTAAACCAAAGAAACAGCCTCAAGTCTGGCCGATAACTTGACAAATATTGGAATAGTATCGGCCTCCTCAGCACTACAAATGTATGGATAAACTCCGGGAATTCAAAAGCGGAAAATGAAAAATTTTCGGTTTAAAGTCTGACTGAATAGTTTCAAATCAATGATGATAATGTATGTAAGGTAAATTGAAACAGTTCCAGTCCATACTGCTTTAAAGCATAATAATCGAAAACTCATTGCCTTTAACCGGAGAATAATGAAGGCAAGATTCAAACCAAATGCAACAAAATATGTTATGTAATGCCATAATATAAAACGTATGAAATACCAATTCCTGATTTTCTTTAGCATAGTGCTGGTTATATACAGCGCGATTAACTTTTACATTTATTCACGGGCGTCTCAGGCCTTGCCCTCCGGCTCAGCCATAAAATTGTGGTTTGGCTGGACTTTTCTTTTCCTCAGCTCTACTTACATTGCCGGCAGGGTACTCGAGAAATTTTATCTTTCAGCCTTCAGCGATATACTTACCTGGATAGGCTCTTTCTGGCTTGCTTTTATGCTTTACGGATTCCTGCTGGTGGTTCTGATTGATATTGTGCGGCTTATACACGCGATAACCGGATTTATGCCTGCTGCTTTATTTACTCCAAATGCAAAACAGTGGATGTTTATTCTCGGGGTCTCAGGTATTTTCATCACCGTTGCTGCCGGATACATCAACGCCATTTCTCCGCGAATGAAGATAATGGAGCTCACCGTGAACAAATCGGCCGGGAACCTTAAAGAGTTGAAAATTGCCCTGGCCTCCGACATTCATCTGGGCACCATCATTGGACCAAGACGTACTTCAAAACTGGTAAAAAGCCTCAATACCATGAAACCCGACATCATTTTGCTGGCGGGCGACATTGTGGACGAAGATTTGGCACCAGTCATAGATCAGAACCTGGGCGAATGTCTGAAGCAGTTATATGCGCCCTTTGGCGTTTATGGCATTACCGGAAATCACGAGTACATCGGTGGTGCGGAGCCTGCGGTAAAATATCTTGAGGAGAATGGCATCACTATGCTTCGCGACACGGTGATTCAGATAAACAACAGTTTTTATCTTGCAGGACGCGAAGACCGGGACAAAAACCGGTTCAGTGGCCAAAAAAGGCTCGAAGTAAGTGAATTACTTCAACAGGTAGATAAAACCCTCCCCATCATTTTGCTCGATCATCAGCCATTTGCGCTGGACAAAGCTGCAGAAGCAGGTGTTGACCTTCAACTTTCAGGTCACACCCACCATGGTCAACTCTGGCCTTTGAATTATCTGACCCGGGCAATCTATGAAGTAAGTATGGGTTACAAGAAAAAAGGCAATGCCCACTTCTATGTTTCCCCGGGGTTCGGAGGTTGGGGGCCACCCGTGCGTACCGGTAACCGTCCAGAGGTAGTATTGATTACTCTGAAGTTTATTTAATGGTTGATTTATTTGGTTGATCTGCTGAAAACCTTGAACTGACAGGTTTTCTTCTGGTGGCTGGGCTGGTTGTGAGCCGTTTAGTGAGTTCTTGTCGAACCAGTCGAACCATGTCGAACCATCGAAGGCCAACCTGTTTGGTCTGTTGTTTAGGAGGGGAGGAGGCTGGGATCTAAGGGTTAATTTGTTGATTAATTTGAAAATAAGATTAGCGCTTATCCGCGTAATTTGCGGTTTAAAAAATCCCAACGTTAATTTGCGAAAACTGCGGTTCCTGAAATTCCCTATATTTGCCCCTCAATATATACTTCCATGGAAAAAAAACGGAAATTTCCTCATACCTACGTCATCATTTTCTACCTTATACTGATTTCTGCTGCACTTACATGGATTATACCGGGAGGTTACTATCAGCGTGAAACTATTGAAGTAAACGGTACGCCCCGCGAAGTAGTTACCGAAGATTCCTTTACCTATTCCGAAAGTCAGCCACAAACCTGGCAGATTTTCTCTGCTTTTTTTGATGGATTCGTTGACCGGGCCGACATCATTGTATTTATACTGATGATTGGCGGGGCCTTTTGGATCATGAATGAGAGTAAGGCCATTGATGTGGGGATTATGGCCTTTCTGCGAAAAGCGGAAGCATTAAACAAAGTCAAGGCTTTTCGACGCCTGGGTACCGATAACATCATTATGACCTTGATTATCCTGTTATTCAGCATCTTTGGCGCTACCTTCGGCATGAGTGAGGAAACCATTGCCTTTGTGATTATTTTCGTTCCGCTGAGCATAAAAATGGGCTACGATTCCATTGTTGGATTGTACATTTGTTATGTAGCCGCAGCCTTAGGTTTTGCCGGAGCACTGCTTAATCCGTTTACCATTGGCATTGCCCAGGGACTATCACATCTGCCTCTGTTCTCGGGCATAGAATACCGCTTCTTTTGCTGGATAGTCATCAACATAGTGGGCATAACCTTTATTTTGCGTTACATGCACCGTATAAAAGAGCATCCCGAACGCTCTTTGGTGTATGAAAACGATGCCTACTGGCGACAACGTCAGCAGCAAAGCTCAGCCTCAATAACTTACCACCGGCCATTGTCAGCTATAATTACGTTAATTGCGCTAAGTGCGATAGGCGTAGTTGTCGCCTTTGCTTTTCCTTTTACGACCCTCACTGTGGGGAATGCCTCGGTTACCTGGCCGGTATTTCCGGTGCTTGCCATTGTTTTTATCCTTTCCGGCTGGCTTTCGCTAAAAAAATCAGTACATTTTTTCATACTCACTTTGCTCTCCTTCACCATTATTCTTTTAATTGTGGGTGTAATGGGTTATGGATGGTATGTTATGGAAATCGCCACCCTTTTTATGGCATTGGGCATACTTTCAGGTATCTCCATGAATTATTCCCCCAACCGCATCACCTCTCTTTTTCTCGAAGGAGTTAAAGACATTACCAGTGCCGCGCTGGTCGTAGGTCTGGCGGGAGGCATTATCATCATTCTCCAGAACGGGCAAATCATCGACACCCTGCTGCACCGCATGTCCGGTGCCATGGCCGACCTGGGCAATATCGCCACTGTGGGCACCATGTACCTGATTCAGACCGGAATAAACATCTTTATCCCTTCGGGCTCAGCCAAAGCGGCATTAACGATGCCCATCATGTCTCAATTCTCAGATCTGATCGGGTTGTCGCGACAGGCCACTGTAATGGCTTTTCAGTTTGGCGATGGATTCACCAATATGATTACACCTACTTCCGGTGTGCTTATAGGTGCGCTGGGCGTAGCTAAAATCCCTTTCGACAAATGGGTAAGGTGGATCACTCCGTTGATGATTATACTTATCGTCCTTGGCTTTTTACTGCTGATTCCTACTGTTACCATGAAACTAAACGGATTTTAAGATGCTGGAAGAAACCATTATCGCTTCAATTTCAACTCCGATAGGTATGCTCCGGATTTCAGCTCAGGCAGAAGTTATATGCAGCGTCCTTTTTGACGAAAGCTCCGCTGAAACACATCTTCCTGAAGAGTTTTCATCCATTGTCAAGCAATTTGAAGAATACTTTTCCGGGAAACGGCAAACTTTTGATTTTGATCTGATACCTGGCGGTACTCCTTTTCAACTGGCCGTTTGGGAAATTGTTATGGATATCCCTTATGGAAAAACGCGCAGTTACGGAGAGATTGCACAGCAAATGGGATTGAAAAACGGCGCGCGGGCAGTGGGCCTTGCCGTTGGTGCCAATCCTTTACTGATTGTGGTGCCGTGTCACCGGGTAGTTGGCAGCAATGGCCAGCTTACAGGTTATGCCGGAGGTATAGACAGAAAAAAATGGTTGCTCCGGCATGAGGCTGCAAACTTGCCGTTTCATAGATCTATTTAAATGAGCCATTCTGCCCGAATAGTATCATTCGGGGAGGACACTTTGAACAAAAACACTGTTTTGGGATTTAAGTTACTTCCTAAACAATAATCCAAACAGCAGTAAAATGGGTAGCAATTATCATAAAAATAGTACCGGAAAAAGAATATTTCTCTCTTTTGTAATTCTGACACTTACCCTGCCCTCGGCGGCAGTGGTATTTATGGCCTGGTCGGGCTTTTTCAGCAATGCAAAAGTGAGCGAACAGCTCATGGGGCCATATTATATGGTTTATGCGGACTACTCCGGGCCTTATGGGGGAGCGCGTACCACGATGGACAGCCTTAAAAATATCCTGGAGAAAAAAGAGGGCATCAGGACAACCGATAAATTTATCTTATACGAAAATAATCCGCGCAATTATGACGGCAAGGCACTTAAAGCAGCGGCAGGAATAATTTTGCATGATGCAGATACGCTGCGTGTGAATGAGCTCAGGGGAAAATATAAACTTAGAATATTGCCACGCCAGCATTTTGTTTTTGCCCGCATTCCTTTTCGCAGTGGCATCTCGCTGTTTGCAGGAAGGGTGAAAATTTATCCGGCCATTATCACCTATAAAAAAGAGCATCAATTGATGGATGCCCCTTTTATCGAAATCTACACCAATTATAAAAAGGTATATTATATTTCTCCATCCAAACCCGGATTAGAAACCGGCATAAAAACCAGATAGTACGTTCAGAATCTGTTACTTATCCTCCAGGGAATACCTAACGTAGTCAAGTACCAGAGGCAGGAGGTCTTCAGCTACTCCATTGGCTGTTAAATATTTCCGGTCAGAAGCAAAACCTTTCAGAAAAGTCTTTACATCATTGTTACGCATACGTATGCTGTTGACATAATGATCTACCGCATCTTCTATCTTATTGAGTACCAAAGCCACATGCCCGGCATTCATATAATCAAAAGCATTGGGCTCATGGACCAGCAACTGCTCGTAATAGTTTGCTGCATCTTGAGGACGATTGAGTATAAACAGGCACCAGGCTACCGGTCGCATGGCTTTTACCGAACCTGGATCAGCAAATTCAATGCGGTAAAAGTATTCCAACGCTTTATCTGTTTCTCCCAGATTTAAATAGCAGGTACCAATAGCTGAGGCTACGCGAAGATTTTCCGGCTCCATTTTGGCCAGTTCGAGCCATACATCAAGGGCTTCACGCGTTTGATTCAACTTCAGGTGACATTGCGCGATTTTACCCAACAGCCATGCCCGGTTGGTATCGAATAAGTCGGCCTTGCGGTAATGAGCAATGGCTTCGACATAATCGCCCAACTGCTGATGACAAAAAGCTGATTTTTCATACAATTCAGCATAAGCTTCACCAGATTTACCCAAAATAATATATAATTCCAGGGCCTCTTCATAGTGACCATTGTCGAAATAAAAAGCAGCTATTCTCTTATATTGTTCAATATCCGTTATTAACTGAGTAAAAATCCCTGTACGATGCATTTTAAAGGCCGGAGTAAATACATCTCCAATTTCGGTGCGAATGGGATGCAACTTAAAAAAGCGGTATAAATCCTGAATATACTGAATGATTATCCTTTTCTTGCGTAAGCCGGGATCACTTAATTCCTCTGACAACAATTCCTGAATCTGCTCAGCTTCTGCAGCGAACATCTGCCCCATCATGCGCTTTTGAGCCTCGGGCAAACGATTTAAATTGAGTACAAACGAAAATTTATCAGAATTACACAAATAAACTGACCGGCCTATTCCCAGAAGCATAGCGTTTTTCAACGCTTCCGTTTCATTGGAAAGTGCTTTCTGCACCTCAAAATGTTCGGGATAAAAAGGCATAAACCAGTTGGGCAATGCGTTAAAAAAAGAGAAGGACTTTAGCATGGCGAAAGCACCCAAAAACACATCTCCACCTTCCATCTGCATGTTGGTCATCTCTTCAAGTTTCTGCACCAGGCCGGGCTGATTGTCAAAATATTTCTCCCAATCCGGGTTTTTATCCTCAAATTCATCAGTTGTCATCAAATTATCCAGATTAAGCTTCTCGCTCAATTCTTCATTGAAACGGATAATGTCAGGAATAACTTCATCGTGAAATTTGCGTGTAATCTTTTCGGTATCGGTTGCCCGGATAAACTGAATTACGACTGAAAGGGCTTCCGCAGCAAAATCAGGATTGTTTTTAAAAGGAGTTAACACCGACATCAGCGTGGTGTTTAATTGAATTCTGTCATCGTGTACTCCAAAAGCAATCATTAAACCCACTAATGCGCGTTGGTTGATTTGTGGATCGGGATGCTGATAAAGTTCAACCAGCAACTGTAGGCGCCTCGCATCAAAAATGCGCAACAGTCCCAAAGTAAGCGCACTTACCATCATCGCCTTTTCGAACCATGGAATTGAATCGCTTTTGAAAATCCGGAGAACCATAGTGGCATCATCCTCGGAGAAGTTATCGCTGAGCCACAACTGATTGAATATTTTAAATATAGACTGCCGATGACGAACTGCAGTATCACTTTCGCTTTCATCGGTGAAAAGTACCGTACTTCGGAGCATCTCATCCAGCTCATGATCAAAAGACAATCCCTGAAGACTTTCTGCCATATCCAACTGATCGCGACGGAGTTCATGTTCCATGTCTTTTTTCATGGCAACAATACGTCCACCCTTATGGCTCAGGCTTACCTGATACAACTTATCTGCAAGCCCATAGGTGGAAGAAAGCAAACGATTGTAAATCAATTCATGCTGCGGATCATTGACACCTTTGGCAGTGTATTTCAGCATATTGCCGTACATAAACCGCACTTCTTCCAATTGTGGCAGCATCCCCAAAGAATCTTCAGCCTGGGCAACGGCATTCAGTTTATCAAGGGCATCAATCAGTCTGCGTTGTTTAAGTAAGACAAGTACACGGTTGTACCAGACTTCTGTTTTTTGATTATTCATGTTTTTTCTCCTGAAACGCTTGTGGTTCAAAAATCATGCAATTCATTGATGGGTGACACAATTGCAGGTCGAGATTTAAATACCCCAATAAATTACAGAGAATCTGATTTCTATTTCTGAGCAAAAAAGAGTTTTCTCCATAATGGCTTTATTTATATGACAATATGAACCTCATTTCTATTCATATAAGACCATTTAATACGGAAAGTTAAATTCCCGGTCAACCTTTTTGCAGCAAAGCCTGATTTCTTTCAAACGATTTTTGACGACCGGTCATTGGCCAAACGAAATCAGACAATCCTTCATCGAATTAAACCATTTATGGTTTTAATAGTTTAGGAGTTTAATGATAATGAATGAATAACCCTTAAAACAGCGTATGACTCAGCCTTTATGGCGAAAATAAATCAGTTAACCAAATAAGCAAATAATATGATAAATAGCAACAATAAGAACTCAATAGACCGCTCACGGGAACACCTGGCCAATGAGCGGACCTTTCTGGCCTGGATACGCACCAGCATCGCCTTAATGGGCTTTGGCTTTGTTATCGTAAAGTTCACACTGTTTTTAAAGCAACTGTCATTGTTGATAGAGGGCAGTACCCTTCCATCACAGGGTTATTCAGCCCTGGTAGGCGTAATTATGGTTGCTGTAGGCGTGGTTGTAGCATTATTCGCTTTTATTCAATACAAGATAAATAACAAACACTTGCAAGACAACTATTTTGCACCCCGTTCCGTACTCTCATTGCTCATAACCTTTATTATGATAGTGGGGGGGATAATCCTGATCATTTACTTGCTGACAACGATTTAATTTAGAGGTTAGAGGTTAGAAGTTAGAGGTTAGTAAGAAGTTCTTGGTTCTTGGTTTTGAGTGTTGTTTTAGTCTTTGGTCTTTGGTCTTTCTCGTTATCGCTTCGCTCTCCCGAGACAAGTGGCTATTGGTCTTTGGTCTTTGGTCTTTGGT
>JAVEQP010000045.1:7997-29593 GCA_034007585.1 Lentimicrobium sp.
AGGTTAGTAAGAAGTTCTTGGTTCTTGGTTTTGAGTGTTGTTTTAGTCTTTGGTCTTTGGTCTTTCTCGTTATCGCTTCGCTCTCCCGAGACAAGTGGCTATTGGTCTTTGGTCTTTGGTCTTTGGTCTTTGGGTTTTGGGTTTTGGTTCCCCCAGTCTTCCCGTCGCCCCGCCTCCTTGTCCTCAAGTCTCCCCATCTCCCTATCTCCCCTTCTCCCATTCACCCCTTCTCCCCGTCGCCCCGTCCCTTTTGGTCTTTGGTCTTTAGTTTTTATCATTTAGTCTTTAGTCTTTGGTCTTTAGTCTTTGGTCTTTGGTCTTTGGTCTTTGGTCTTTGGTTATTGGTCTTTGGTTATTGGTTTTGGGTTTTGGTTCCCCCAGTCTTCCCGTCGCCCTGTCTCCTTGTCCTCAAGTCTCCCCATCTCCCTATCTCCCCTTCTCCCATTCACCCCTTCTCCCCCTCGCCCCGTCCCTTTTGGTCTTTGGTCTTTCTCGTTATCGCTTCGCTCTCCCGAGACAAGTGGCTATTGGTCTTTGGTCTTTGGTCTTTGGTCTTTGGTTATTGGTTTTGGGTTTTGGTTCTTCTTGTCTCCCCGTCGCCCCGTCTCCCTATCTCCCCTTCTCCCATTCACCCCTTCTCCCCGTCCCTATTGGTCTTTGGTCTTTCTCGTTATCGCTTCGCTCTCCCGAGACAAGTGGCTATTGGTCTTTGGTCTTTGGTCTTTGGTCTTTGGTTCTGGGTTTTGGGTTTTGGTTCCCCCAGTCTTCCCGTCGCCCCGTCTCCTTGTCCTCAAGTCTCCCCATCTCCCTATCTCCCCTTCTCCCATTCACCCCTTCTCCCCGTCGCCCCGTCCCTTTTGGTCTTTGGTCTTTAGTTTTTATCATTTAGTCTTTAGTCTTTGGTCTTTAGTCTTTGGTTTTTAGTATTTAGAAATTTCATTACTTCCCTTGTCTCCACTTTGGTCACTGAGCTTGTCGAAGTGCCCCTTGTCATACAAGTAAACGCAGGAATTTCGACAAAAAGTGCCGCCCCTCGTCCCTTTTAAGCGTCTCCCAGTCCCCTTGTCCCCTAGTCCCCTTGTCCCTTTTGTCCCTTTTTTAGCGCCCCACGCCCCTCGTCCCTAATGAGCCACTTGCTTTCCCATATTATATACCGAAACTTTCACGCATTTTCGGTTTTCGTAAAATTTCCATTTCCCATGCCAGCAATAGCGGACTTGCTCCGGAGTTACAATCATCAGGGCGCGGCCTTTCTTTTCCAGGCGTCCGGTTTCCGTGTAATATTTCACACGCACCCTGCCATCTTTGCGGGTATAGAATTTCATCCGTCTCGTGCCGTCCATATAAAAATAGCGACTCTTCCCCCGCTCATGATCATACTTAAAATGGGTAATACTCAAGGGGCTCTTCGATGCTTCATCCCACCATACTATCCATTTCCCCTGCCTAAACCCTTTGGAATCATACCGGTTAGTTTGGCACTTAAAAGGCCAGCAGGCACAGGTTAATATGGGGATTAGTGAGAAAAGAAGCAAAAACAATATGTTCTTATTCTTTTTCATCTTTTTTAAGAGAGAATTTTACCGGCATATTAAACTGTACCCGCACAGGTTTGCCTTTATGCTTCCCCGGTTTCCAGGCAGGCATGTTGTTGATGGCATTCAGCGCAATTTCATCCAGGCCACTGCCTAATCCACGTACTACCCATGCATGAGAAACCGTTCCATCTTTTTCAATAATAAAATTAATATAAACCGAACCTTCCACCTTTGCTTTTCTTGCTTCATCAGTATATGAAACAGCTTTTTCCATGTATTCCCATAATGCTTCCGGGCCGCCCCGGAACTCAGCAACCTTCTCAACAACAACATAAGCTTGGTCTTCATCACCTTGTGTAGATGGGGTAACTTTTTTCCCTTCTGAAGCCGGTACTGCTTCTTCAGGTTCAACCTTTTCTCCAATAACAAATTTGACCGGCATGTTAAACCGGGTGCGTACCGGATTACCATCCTTCATCCCGGGTTTCCAGACAGGCATATTATCTATAATTTCTATGACTACTTCATCACAACCATTACCAATGCCGCGTAATATTTTCGTATTGCTGATGCTTCCATCTTTTTCAACCACAAAGCTGATGTAAACAGTACCTTCAGTTTTTTGTATACGTGCTTCTTCGGGATAGGTAATGTTCTTTACGATGTAATCCAGGCGTGCTTTATCACCGCCCGGAAATTCCGGCATTTCATCAACAACATTATAAATGGTATCAGATGGATTTTGGGGGTACACGACAACAGCAGTGGATTGATTTCCTGCGCTGTAACCCGGTTTGCCGGCTGCATTGTTCATGGGGCTGCTGCCCGGTTGAATCATTGCGGTGAAAAGGATAACCGCTAAAATAACCGCCATCCCTGAAATTACAGGAACGATTTTTAGATGGCTCGGTTTGGTGTGATTTAACATGAGCAAAGGTTTTTTAAGGTGATAATAAAAGCGTGTTTCTATTCTATTTTTCATTTAAGAAGAGATTAATCATAACCGGCACAGCTTTACCATCCTTACTTCCCGGTTTCCAGGCAGGCATTTGCTCCATGGCTGCTCTGAATTTATCCTGATTCTGATCAGGTTCCATACCCGTTGCACCCGGGGTAACACTTCCATCCGGCTCAACAATGAGGCTGAGAAAGATTTCACTTACTTTTTTATCCGTTTCAGGAGAAGCAAAAATTAAATCAGGTTTTCCTGTTTTATCCCTCAGGTAGCTTAACAGCGCTTCATTTCCACCGGGAAATACAGGAGGTATATCCACTTTATTATAAACTTTTCTTCCCTGATACATGGTTGATTCGGGCAAATCATTCAAACTCCACACTTTATCATTTGATAGGGAAAATTTTACCGGTATATTAAATTGAACCCTAACCGGTTTATCTCCTTTCATGCCAGGTATCCAGGCAGGCATGTTTTTAATGGCATCCAATGCGATTTCATCCAGGCCACCGCCTATTCCACGTAAAACCTTTGCCTGAGAAACCGTTCCATCTTTTTCAATAATAAAATTAATATAAACCGTACCTTCCACCTTTGCTTTTTTAGCTGCATCCGGATATGAAACAGCTCTTTCCATGTAATACCATAATGCTTCCTGCCCACCCGGGAATTCCGGAATCTTTTCAACAACAGTAAAAACTTCGTCTTCACCACTTTGTGTGGATGGGGTAACCAATTTTATTCCTGAATCCGAACCGGATTCTTCAGCTTCAGATTTACTTTCAAGTGTAAATTTTATTGGCATATTAAAGTGAGTCCGCACGGGTTTACCCTCTTTCATCCCTGGTTTCCATACTGGCATATTGTTCACAGCTTTCACTGCTTCTTCATCGCATCCGTTGCCTATGCCGCGTAGTATTTTCACATTGCTTATCGTGCCATCTTTTTCGACCACAAAGCCAATGTACACGGTACCCGAGATATTCTGATTTCGTGCTTCTGCGGGATAAGCGATGTTACTCTGGAGGTAAGCCATGCGTGCCTTATCCCCGCCCGGAAATTCCGGTATTTCATCAACGACATTATAAATAGTATCTCCGGGGTTTTGATGGAAAGTAACAGCCTTAGACGGTTGATTTTCTGCACTGTAATCTGGTATGCCGGCTGCATTATCCAAAGGGTTGATTGCGGGTTGAATCATCGCGGTGAAAAGGATAACCGCTACAATAACCGCCATTCCTGAAATTACAGGAACGATTTTTAGATGGTTGGGTTTGGTGTGGTTTAACATGATTAAACGTTTTTTAAGGTGATAACTGAATGGATTGGTCATTTGAGGATGCGAGATAGAAGTGGTGGCAAAGCTGAAAATAAGCTGACGGTATTCAGCCGGGTTTTCAACACCAACAGAGCAGGCATCGGCCTGATATTCATGCACTTCAGAAAGTGCTTTGGAAGTAATAAAAGCAAAAGGGCTGAACCAGCACACCGATTTGAGCAGTCCGGCCAGCAAGCGGTCATAGCTGTGTCTAAGTTTCACATGCGTGAATTCGTGCTTCAGCAAAGCATCGCGCATGGGATGATTCATACTGAAAAGTGACATAAAAACCCAGTTGAAAAACGAAAAAGGACTTTCGACTGTGTTGTTCACAAACACCCGGCCGTAAGGGGTGTCAAAAGGTTTTGATTTCTTCTTTTTCCTGAAAACAGCAAGCACAGAAACCCCCAGCCCAATCAGGAAAATAGTAGCAATCCCAAAATAAACAACCTTCAGAACCAGATTTAAATAGTCCGGTGCCGATGTGTTGGCTGCTGAAAGTGTAGTTACCTGCATTTCGGACAGTTGAATGGTATAAACCGGCATGGCATCACCTGCGGATTGTCCAAATGGAACATGAAGCAGTGCCAGAATAAAGGGTAAAACAATGGTTGCCAGCAAAGTCCAACGCATCAGTTCTATTTTTCGGCTTGGATGGATAACCAGGTAATAAAATCCAAGCATCACTGCATTGAGCAGCGCAGCCTTCGCAAGATAAATAATTGCTTCATTCATGGCTATTTGTTTTGGCATTAATATGCTGCTCCAGCAATTGTTTGATTTCTTCCATTTCCTTCACCGAAAGGTTATCCTCCTGCGTGAAGAACGAAACCATCTGCTTGTGCGAATTGCTGAAATAACCTTTCAACAGTTGTTTCATGCTGAACCGGGTGTACTCACGCTTGCTGATTAGCGGAAAATAGCGGTGCGATTTACCAATGACTTCATGACTGACCACCTTCTTTTTTTCCAATATCCTTATTATGGTAGAAACCGTATTGTAAGCCGGCCTGGGTTCGGGGAAGTACTCCAGGATATCATTCACATGTCCTTTCCCAATGCGCCAGAGAATCTGCATTATCTGTTCTTCTGCCCGTGTAAGTTCTTTCATAATTCTCAAGATATAACTAATGGATTAGTTTAACAAAGTACAAAGATACAACTAAATGATTAGTTTGTCAAGAGAAATTTTACCCGAGGCTTCCGAAGGGCAAAAACAAATGGACTAATTGACTATTTTAGCCAAAACTAAACTCAACTGTGGCCCGATTTGATGATTTTACCCGGTTTGCCAATGCATTGCTTCCGCATGAGGTAACTTATCTGCTGAGTGTCAATCAATTTAAAGATGCTGAAAATCTGGCCATCTTAAAATTGATTCACCACAACACCCACCATCCTGAACAAAAATTTCCGTATAAGCTCTCCATTGATAAGCGCAAATATTCAAACCTGAAGAAATGGATACTCGAACGACTTGAAGTAATTGATGTAGATGTTTTTTACGCCTGGCTGCTGAGCATAGACCAGAAGATTATGACCGATGCGATATTGCCCCGTGAGGAAGATACTCTCATCAAGCTGATCAGGGATTTCAACAAGCCGGGTTATTACTTTATTCGTTTATACGAGATCATCAGAAATTACCGCTTCTACCTGTTGATAAGGTTTCGGCATCAGCACAATCAGGTGGTGGATCAATTTTTAAATGACCACCTGAAGCTGTATAATAATTGCATGGCAGTTAACCGCAAATTGCATGAAGCCACTATCGACATTGTTAACCAGTATACTCGAAATAACACCGGATCGCGAAAGTGGGAGAGCTGGATGCGCAGTGTATTTTATGATGAAAATCTGGATGGCTTGAACCGCTACCTGGCCATTGTCCGCCTTACCCTCATTCACTTTAATTATAAGGAATATGACAAACTGAATGACTTGTACAATGACCTTGACGTGATGATGGCCAAAGGGGAGTTTTATTCCCGCCGGATACTGATTAATTACTACGCCAACCGGGTGATGCTGCATTCAAAGCAAAATGAGCATGACAAAGCTGTTGAATATGGATACCTTTCGCTCCGGCAGCATTCGGGTGATTATCTTCATTATGTGAACAACCTGTGTGCGGTGCTGCTGAGGCAAAACCGCAACGCCCATGCACTAAAACTGATGCAGGAAGCTTTCCCTGAACTTAAACAAACCCGCAGCCATCACAACCGGGTGGGATTTGCCGCCTTTTACATCAGGGCGTTAAATATGAATAATCGGGCTGCCGAAGCAGCTGACTATGCGGAAACATTTCTGAATACATACAAAGATCAGCTGTTTGAATTTCGCTGGCACACTTTTTTTGCTTCTTATTTGCAATCCTTGTTTACTTTGCAGAAATATGCGAAAGTGTTGCAATTGATGCGCCGCTATCAGTTGAATGAGCGAGAGCAGGAGTACCAGTTAAGGGCGGTATATGTACCCACCATAGCCTGGTATCTGGCCGTTGCCGCCTATATTGAATGTGAGATCAATCTCGAAAAGACGCTGCTTTTAATACAGGAAGCTGCGCGGCCTTTACTTAATGATGCCCACAAATGCACGCTGATGCGCGAACAGGCGATAGAATTAAACAACCATCTGCCCGAAATCTTTGCTCCCGATGGAACCGTCAGTGGATTAAATTGTGAGGCGACTGATTTTGTTTAGTTCCTTATTTTACTGAAAAAGTAGTTGGCACGTAAATTGATATATTTGCAAATTAAAATCAAAAAAACTTAGTGTTATGAGATCCCTGTTATTTACAACTGCATTCCTGGCATCCATTGTTTTTGTACAGGCGCAGACAGTTAAGCCGTCCAGCGAGAAAGTGAAAGCCAGCCCATCCACCTCCCAAACCAAAGGACTAGCCAAACCGCCCACCACCGAGACCAAAAAACAAGTCAGACCACCTGCCACCCTGACTAAAGATCAAGCCAAACCCGCGGTGGTAAGTACTGCCTCCGACTTAAGTGGATACTGGATCACCGCCAACAAAGCGAACATCATTCAATTCAACAAAACCGGTGACACCTTCGATGGTAAAATTGTCTGGATGAGACAATCCACAGATAAGAGCGGTAAACCTTTAATGGACGTAAAAAATCCTGATAAAACAAAACACAAAAGGCCTGTCCTTGGATCACTCATGTTAAGCAACCTCAAATATAACTCCAAAAGTGGCTATTATGAAGGTGGAACAGCTTATCATCATAATCTTGGCCGTACAGTAAATGTTAAGGTGAAACTGCTTAACAATGGACGCACCCTGGAAGTAGTGGCCATGAATGGTCCCCTGCTTAGTCGCACCGTTCGCTGGACGCGTACCAACGGGATACCTTCTTCCTTAAAATAGCCTGATGGTTATTCAGGAACGATGTTCGAGCCGCGTTAAGCTGAAAAAAGATGCATCACAATAATTTAAAAAGCCCCTTCACAGGGGCTTTTTTGGCGAAAACCATTTATAGAAATAATGGTCGGGGGGATCGCTTATCTTTATCAGAAGGGACAGCACTGAAGCTCTTCCATAGAACGGCGGTTGCGGGTAGAGAAACCAAAACCACTGTTGCGACTTTTGTTAAACAGGTTAAAGTCGTCCAGTTCAATAATGATGGAAACCTCATGCGAGCAGCCGGTTACCGTTCTGATCTCAGTGAGAACAAAGTCATAGGAATAATTGATTTTCATGCGGGTTTGTGGGGATAGCTGCGCATTGAGCCCCAGCATAAAGATGAGGTCATTCGATTTAGCCAGCTCAGAAGTACGGTTGCGAAACCATACCCCGGTATAAATAGACGACTTCAGGATGTTCACCCCTACGGCATAGGTTCGGAAATCGGCTTGCGATTCATAAATAAAGCCTGGGTTGAACTTAAAGGTGTTTTTACTGGAAGTAGCCTGCCGCTGGAAATAAAGCTTTTCTTGTCCGCCACCATCTAACTCCAGTACCAGGTCACCGGTAATTACCAGCTTGCGCGGTAAAGGAGAGGTTAGTCCAAGGAAAGATTCATCGGGTCGGAACAGGTGATGCACCGCCAGTCCAAAAGTACCCTGAATGGCACTGAAGGCATTGCTGCTTTCGGTAAACCGGAACATGCCACCGGCAGAAAAGTCAGGATAGAATACTCCATCGTTATCTGGTGACTGGAAACTCGATTCATAGATGTTTCCATACACCGGGCTAAGCTGATCGGTAAACACCAGATTGTCCCAGTTAAGTCGCTTTTGCACAAACGATGTGGTAATGCCCACCTGGCTCACCATGTTTTCCTGCAGGGGAATGCGCACCGAAGTGGACAATCCCACAGAGGAAGTTTTCATGTAACCGGTTCCAGAATTGTCATTCATAACAATCAGACCCATACCTCCTGAACCCGGAATGCTGCGTTCAGCAAAATCCATGGCAAAGGTATAGCTGCGGAGATCGGCAGGCAGGTTGGGCCACTGATCCCTTACGGTGAAGTTGGCACGCAAACCCGGATTCAAACCTACGGCAGCGGGGTTGTAGTACATAGAGTTGTTGTAGAACTGCGTGAAAAGTGGATCCTGCCCTTTAACGGCCATTACCGTAACCATCATTATGGTGATCAGCAGATATAAACGTGTCTTTTTCATGACTGTAATGTTTTCGTGTTGTTCGTTTATTTAAAACTTGATTACCTGATGAGTGTTACTGTACCATAAGGTTTCTGAGGCATATTGGTGGTTTTACCCACATCTGAACCTTTCCAGATAGTCCCATCTTTAAACACTGCTTTGGCTTTCCACATGTAAGTATCCTGTGGTAACATATTGCCGTTGAAACTTCCATTCCATCCCTCTGCAGGCGAACCCTTTTCATCCAGTTCTGTGGAAGTCCAGAGGAGGTTACCCCAGGTATCATACACTTCCATAGCATATGACTGAAGGTTAATTCCGACAGGTTTAAAGAATCTCACACCGGCATTTGGATTGTTCGGGGAGAAAGCATTGGGTACCCACAAGCCTTTAAACATCAACCTGTAGTCCATGGTCAGCGTATCGGGACAACCATATTCGTTGTACGATACCAGGGTAATTTCATAAGTCCCATCCGTCGGGAAGTTAACCACAGGATCAACATCGAACGACTGCAGCCCGGTTCCGAAGTCCCACTCGTACGCATTGGCACCTATTGAACCGTTGGTCAACAACAGGCGTCCCTGGGTCTGTTCGTAGTTGTCAGTAATACTGAACGCGCTTATGGGTTTGGGATTCACTGTCAGTTGACGGAAAGCCGTATCGCGACAAGCATTGGTATCTACCACTATCAGTTGAACATTGTAATTGCCGGTGTGGGTAAACGTAAAGTGAGGATTCTGCACACCTGCCAGACCAAGAGTAGCCGTTGAATCGCTGAACTTCCACCACCATTGGTTGATGGAGGCATCGGCGCTGTCGCTGATATCGGTAAAGTGGGTATAGTTGTTCTCACAAGCCAGGCTGTAGTCGAAGTCGGCTAACGGCAGATGATGCACTTTAAGTGATTGGTGTGCCGTATCTGTACATCCATATTCATTGACAACCGTTAGCAATACATCATACTTACCTGCACGTGGGTAGCGATAAGCCGGATGACGCACTGAGGTAGTATCCAGTACTGAGTTAAGGTCACCAAAATCCCAGCTCCAGCGGTCAATCTTCGATTCTGTCCAGGTGGAGCGATCGGTAAAGATGGTGGTGTTGTTCAGACACACATCAGGTGCAAAGAATGCAGCTACTGGCGAAGCAATCACTTTAACTGTTTGCGTCGCAGTATCGCTCACCGATACGCCACTTACCGAAGTAGTAACGATCAGTTGTACCTGATAGGTTCCGCTTTCGCTGAAGGCATGGGTAATAGCGGGACGCGGTTGTGTATAAATCAGCGATTCGCCATCACCAAAGTTCCATTCCCAGCGATTGATCGGATTGCCACATTGTGAAAGGTCTTCAAAGGTAAGCTCATGAAGCTGACAAATAAGGGTGTCCAGTTGGGCAAATGCTGCCGTGAGGCAGGGCATTCGGTCCACACTCATGGTGTAGGTAGCTTCACAGCCAATGGCGGTAAGGGTAGTCAGGCTCACTTCAAACACACCGGCAGTAGCATAATAATGCGTGGTATCACCAGGTGCGGCATGAATCGTGTCGGTGTTGCCATCGCCATAGTTCCATATCCAGGTAGTGATGGTGCCGCCGTTTCCATTAGAAAGATCGGTAAAGTAAATGGTACTGTCGCAGGCTCCGGCCACATAGGTAAAAGCAGGTAACGGCAGCTTTTTCACTTCCATCCTTTGGTAAACTGTTGTTACACAGTTATTCACATCGGTAGCTATCAGCGAAACCAGATAGTCGCCCGGCTCAGCAAAATAGTGTTGCGGGTTGCGTTCAATGGAGGTGTTGTAGATTCCCGAAGCTTCATCGTTGAAGTTCCATTTGAAGAATACCAGTGAATCACCAAGAGGCGCAATCAGTTTCGGATTGAACAGGGTCGTATCGCCCAGACAGGTTGCTGAATATTCAATTTCAACCTGAAGCCCTGCGGGTATGCATACATCCTGAACCAGGGTGTCAGTGCAGCCACGCATATCGGTTACCACCAACTGTACACTATAGCAGCTATCGGTATGGTAGAAGATATGATATGGATTTTGCAGGTGTGAAGTGTAACCGGGTTCGAAGGTCCATTCCCAGTCAACGATGGTGCCCATATAGCTGGAGGAAGCATCCTGGAAGGAAACTGCTCCATTGTCACAGGCACTGGCAACATAATCGAAAGCTGCGGTTGGTGCAGCAAATACCTGTACCGGCAGTGAAATGGTAGATAGACAACCATTTTGCGTGGTCACGGTCAGCTTAACCATATATAATCCTTGTACGGTATAGTTGTACTCAGGATTTTGAAGCGCTGAGGTGTCCGTACCCGGAACTGCGTGGCTGTCGCCAAAGTTCCATGACCACGAAACAATGTGTTCGCCGGTTACCGTGTAGGAGAGGTCGGTAAACTGCGTGGAATTGCCCAGACACGCACTCTGGAAGCTGAATACGGCTACCGGAAGTGCGCCAATAGTTACCGGTTGGGTAACCGTGCTGCTGCATCCGCTGAGGTTCACCACAGTGAGGCTAACATTAAAGGTTCCCGTTACATTATAAACATGGGTAGGATTCTGTAAGCTGGAAGTGTTGCTCCCATCGCCAAAATTCCACTGGTAGGAAGCAATGTTGGTAAGGTCCATTACGCTTGCATCAGGTTCAAACGAAACGGCGCTTCCCACACAGCTACCTGAGGTAACCAGGAAGGCAACGGCAGGCGGCGGGGTTACCACCACAGGGTGTTGAATGGTATCCTGACAACCACTGGCGCTTGTGGTAGTAAGCAGTACGTTGTATGTACCGGCCCAGTTAAAAATATGCATTGGGTTTTGCAGGTTGGATGTGTTTGCAACCCCGGAAGCGGGGTCATCAAAATTCCACAACCATTGAACAATAGCTGCACCACCGTTGGCTGAACTCATGTCGGTAAAGCTTATCGGTGAACCCATACAACCATCCTCGAAGGTGAATTCAGCTACAGGACCTGCAGTAATAACTATATTAAGGCTGCTGCTGGCATCACATCCGGCCAGGTTGGTAATGGTGAGCTGCACATTGTAAACACCGGCGTTGGCGTAAGTATGGCTTACATTCGGATTGTCAGGGGCATTGACCAATTGCGTATTACCATCACCGAAATCCCACAGCCAGGAAGTAATTACACTGCCATTGGCAACCGACAGGTCGGTGAACTGTACATCAGAACCTGAACAGGCGGGAGCGGTAAAGCTAAACAAGGAAGTTGGTCCGGGAACCACACTAATGGCATGGGAAGTCGAAGCCGTGCATCCATCAATATCGGTAATGATCAGATTCACCACATAGATTCCGTGATTGATATAGATGTGCTGCGGATCGGCCAGGGTAGAAGTACCTCCATCGCCAAACTCCCACATCCACGAAAGTGTAGTGGCCATATTCACGAAAGTGGAACTGGTAAACTGCACCGTATCGTTGGCGCAGCCATTGGTTGAGATAAAATCAACGGTCGGGGCCGGATTTATGGTGATTATCTGAGTGGTGGTATCGGAACAACTGTTCGATGTGGCCACAATCAGGCTTACCGTGTAAGATCCGGGTTGAGCATAAGTGTGCGATGGGTTTTTAATGTTCGCATGGTTATTTACGCCGGAAGTCGGGTCGCCGAAATCCCATGCCCAGCCAACAATCTGTCCACCGCCATTGGCTTGCGACAGGTCAGTGAAGTTCACTGCATCGCCCAGGCAGGCCGAGGTATGGGTAAAGTTGGCAACCGGGTTAGGAATCACCTCAACCTGAATGGTTATGGTGTTTTCACAACCATCAGAAGTTTGGATATTCAGGGTAACATTATAGAATCCGGCGTTGGCGTAGGTGTGCCTTACATTCGGATCGTCAGGGAAGGTAACGGTGGTTGAAGTACCATCGCCAAACAGCCATTCCCACTCGGTAATGTATCCCGATTCGGCATAAGAGAGGTCATTGAAGAAAGTTTCTGTCTGGAAGCAGTTGGGCACGCTGTAGCTGAAGAAGGCTACCGGCAGCGGAGCCACGCTTACCAGATGATTGATGGTATTGGTGCATCCGGCTGTATCCCAAATGGTAAGGGTTACAATGTATTGTCCGGCTGTAGCATACTGATGTTCAGGATCCTGAAGGTTGGATATACCACCATCTCCAAATTCCCAGGCAAAAGTGGCAACGGCACCCAGGTTCATCACCGTTTCATCGGCAAAAAAACTGGTGAGTGACTCAGCACAGGCTGATTGCCAGGTAAAGTCAACGTTAGGCGCGCCACCAACATTAACTTCTTTGGTGATGGATCCGCTACAGTTGTTGAAGTTGGTAATGGTAAGGGTAACATTATAGATACCGGGCGCACTAAAGATGTGCTGCGGATCTTCCAGATCAGAGTTGTTAAAGATTCCCGAAGCAGGATCATCAAAATCCCATGACCAGCTTACTACATTTCCTGCACCATTGGGGAAGGAAGCATCCTGGAAATTAACCAGCAGGTCTTCGCAAAGCGTGGTGTAGTAGAAGTTAGCTACAGGATTCGGGGTAACGGTTACCTCATCGTAGAACGAATTTTCACATCCGTAAGAGTTCAGCACATGGAGGGTTACTCCAAATATACCTGAGTTGGCATAGGTATGCTCCACATTGGGATCATTCGGGAAGTAAATGGTATCGGCAGGTGAACCATCACCATAAGTCCACACCCAGCGGGTAATGTATCCGTTTTCTGTTGACGACAGATCGTGGAACTGGGTGGGGCTGCCTTCGCAGTTTGGCACATCAAGGCTAAAGAATGCAATTGGCGAACTGTTGATCAGCACCGTGTGGACCACTATGGTAGTGTATCCTGCGGTATCCGTTGCCGTTAGAGTAACCTGATAGGTACCCGTGGCCGGGAAAGTGTGGGTCGGGTTCTTCACGTTTGCATAGAAACCGTCACCGAAATTCCAGTGCCATACGGCAATTGAATTCACGTTGGTGAGGGTGGTGTCCACGGTAAACTGGGTGGGCTGGCCTTCACAAATTGGATCCCAGGAAAAGTCGAGGTCAGGATTCTGGTTGATGAAGATCACCATCTCATCGCTGAAACTACCACAACCCGAAGCACTTTCGGCAGTCAGGATTAAAGTAACTGAACCATTGGAAACATCACCGGCACTGGGCTGATAAGTAGGCGTAAGTGTGGTTGCATTGGTAAAGGTACCTGTTCCGATACTTGACCAGCTAAAGCTTACGGCATTGTTTACCACCGCACCCGAAATGGTGTGGTTGCAGGAGTGACAGATGGTAACATCCGGTCCGGCATTCACCAGCGGAGCAGGAATGATGGTCAGTGACTGGCTATCCATTGCATCGGCACATGGCGGGTTAGACGCTACCAGGGTCAGCGTAACGCTACCTACTGTAATGTCGGCAGGACTTGGAATATACGTTGCTGTCAGGCTCGACCCATTGATAAAGGTTCCGGTTCCGGTGCTTGTCCAGATTACGGAGGCATAGTTATAAGCCATGGCATCACCAATCAGATACTCTTCTCCCTGACAAATCAAGCCATCGGTGCCAGCATCGGCCACCGGGCTGTGACGAAGCGTCAGCGTCATATCGTCTGTTGCTGAACCTGTGCATGGTGCAGCTGAAATTCCCGAAAGGGTAAGTACTACACTACCTGCGGCAATATCTGCCGGGCTGGGTGTGTAAACCGGGTCAAGAATACCTGCATTGTTGAAGGTTCCTGAGCCTGAAGTGGCCCAGGTAAGGGTATTGAAACCGCTGGCAGAAGCCCCGGTCACATTAAAGTTACTTCCTTCGCATATAGCTGCATCGGTTCCGGCATTTACTGTTACTTCATGCAGGATATTCAGTTGCATGTAGTCAGTAACTATGGGGCAATTGCCATTGGTGGCAGTCAAGGTAAGGATGACCGAACCGGCAGTGATGTCAGCCGTACTGGGGTTATAGGTCGGGTTCAGGGTATTGGCATTCAGCCAGGTGCCTGATCCAGATGAGCTCCATTGTAGCATAGCATAGTTCAGTGCAGTTGCATCGTTCACCGTAAAGGATGAACCTGAGCAAATGGTGGCATCCAGGCCGGCATTTACTATTGGCGTTTCGCTGATGGTGAGGGTTTTGTTGTCCGCAATCGGCGTGTTGCATGGTGCCAATGGGTTAACCGTAAGGGTGAGGATGGCGTAACCGTTGGCAAGGTCACCGGCGCTTGGAACGTATGTCGGCATAATGTTGCCGGCATTGATGATGGTTCCGCTTCCGAAAGCTACCGTCCATTGCAGGCTGGCATAATTGGTTGCCGAAGCACCTGTTATCGGAGCCGGGCCGAAGCACACATTCAAATCATCTCCTGCATCCACGGTGGCACCCGGCACAACATTGAGTACCATAAAGTCTGTAGCATCGGCACAAGGAGCATTTCCATAAGCAACGATGGTTAGGGTTACATTTCCGGCAGTCAGGTCTCCGGCTGATGGAAGGTAAGTGGCATTTACTTCGGTAGGATTGGTAAATGAACCGGTTCCTGAAGTTGTCCACAGTACATTTAAATAATTTGAAGCTGTTGCTGCCGCCAGATTAAAGGCATCGCTATTACAGGTGGAAGCATTCGGGCCTGCATTTGCTGTTGCTGTCCGCTGAATGGTCAGTATCATCGCATCCGAAGCTGTAATGGCACAAGGTGCAATCGGATCAGCGGTGAGGGTAAGAATTACCGTACCGTTGTTGATGTCGGCTGCACTCGGGATGTAGGTCGGAGTCAAGGTGCCGTTGCTTACAAATACGCCCGTTCCGCTGGTGGTCCAGGTGAGGGTGGAGTAATTGGTAGCTGTGGCACCGGTAATCAGGTGTTGCGAGCCTTCGCAGATGGTGGCATCTGATCCGGCCATAGCCGTAGCTTCAGGAACAAGGTACAATACCACATCATCGCTGGCATTGGCACACGGACTGTTGGCATAACCGGTCAGGGTCAGCGTTACGGTTCCGGCGGCAATGTCTTCGGGTGAAGGATTGTAAATGGTTACCAAAGTAGAAGTATTCGAGAAGGTTCCCGTTCCACTGCTTGACCAATTGAGACCTGCATAATTCATCGCGGTAGCATCATTCACGGTATAAGAACCCGGAGGACAAATGGCTGCATCGGCACCGGCATAAACGACCGGCGTGCGGGTAATGGTCAGTTGCATGGCATCGCTGATGTTTCCGCTGCATGGAGCAACCGGGGTTGCATTCAGGCTAAGTATCACACCGCCGTTGGTGATGTCGGCCATACTTGGGATGTAAGTCGGCGTAAGCGTATTGCCGTTCATAATAACACCCGTTCCGGTGCTGGACCAGCTAATGCCTTGATAATTACTTGCTGAAGCACCCGAGATGGTATGCTGCATGCCCTCGCAAATGGTTACATCAGTACCGGCATACACCACCGCTTCTTCGCTGAGTGTGAGCACGATGTCATCACTTGCATTGCTGCAAGGGGCATCGGCAAATCCGGTTAAGGTAAGGGTTACATTTCCGTTGGTAATATCTGAAGCAGAAGGAGTGTAGGTAGTTACCAGTGCATTTACATTACTGAAAGTTCCGGTACCGTTGGTACTCCATTGCAATAGACTTGCAAAGGCAGCGGTGGCGGTATTGGTTGTATAGGGAACCGCAGGACAAAGGCTTACATCGGCACCGGCAAAAATTTGCGGAGTGCGTTCAATGGTAATTGTCATGGCATCACTTACAGCGCCTGCACAAGGTGCTATGGGCGTGGCGGTGAGGCTGAGGATAACACTTCCGGCAGCAATATCGGCTGCACTTGGAATATACATGGGGCTAATGGAGTTTCCATTGACGATGGTTCCCGTGCCTGAAGTAGCCCAGTTAAGTGTTAAATAATGCGTTGCCGTTGCCCCGGTAATACTAACGTTACTGCCTTCACAAATCAAATGATCAGGACCGGCATTGGCGGTGGGCGGGCTCGACAGCAACAATACCATATTATCACTTACTGCCGAACAGGGATTGTTTGCATTTCCTGTAAGGGTAAGTGTTACCGAACCATTGGCAATGTCAGCAGCTGACGGAGTATAAACCGTAACGACAGTCGTTGTATTGCTGAAAGTACCGGTACCATTGGTTGTCCACAACAAGGTGCTGTAATGAGCAGCAGTGGCTGAACTGGTAGTATATGGTCCGGCCGGACACAAGCTTGCATCGTTTCCGGCAAAAATCAGTGGCTTGCGGGTGATGTTCAACTGCATGGCATCAATAGCCGGAACAGCACACGGTGCCAAAGGATTGGCCGTAAGAGTAAGGGTTACCCAACCGCTGGTTATGTCGGCGGAGCTGGGTAGGTAAGTCGGGGTAAGGGTGTTGCCATTTACGATGGTTCCCGTTCCCGAAGTAGTCCAGAAAATGGACTGATATCCCGAAGCAGTGCCGTTAATGATGGCACTGTTACCTTCACACATGGTCATGTCCGGGCCGGCATTGGCCTGTGGATCTTCCACAAGAATCAACACAATATCATCGCTCACCGTGGTGCATGGAGCGTTGGCGTAAGCTGTAAGATTCAGGGTAACCGAACCGTTGCTGATGTCAGCAGTACTCGGGGTATAAACCGTTACCAGAGCCGTTGGGTCAGTAAAGGTTCCCGTGCCATTGGTTGTCCATAGCAGGCTGGTATAATTACTGGCCGTGGCTGTGATGGTGGTGTATTGATCCGGAGGACAAACACTGGTATTGTTGCCTGCAAACACTGTGGGTGCTTCATGTATGGTTACCATAAGCGCATCTGTGGCGGGAGCTGCACAAGGAGCAACCGGAACGGCAGTTAAGGTAAGCGACACAATACCGCTGTTTACATCCAGTGCACTTGGAATATAGGTTGGCGTCAGGGTGGTTCCGTTAAGGAACATGCCCGATCCCGAAGTCGTCCAGTTGATGGATTGATAATGAGTAGCTGTAGCCGTGGTAATGCTGATATTGGTGCCTTCGCATACGGTGAAGTCAACCCCTGCATAAGCCGTTGGGGGATTGGTGAAATTCAACAGCAGCGAGCTTTCGGCAGCCATATTGCATGGGCCGATACCGGTTGCTGATAAGGTAAGTATTACACTTCCAGTGGAAAGGTCACCGGTTGAAGGTACATACGTTGGATTCAGGTTGCCGTTGTTCACAAAATAACCAGAGCCATTGCTTGTCCAGGTAAGCAGCGAATAGTTGGTGGCAGTAGCGCCGCTCACGGTAAAGTTATTGCCTGCACAAATGGTGGTATTTGATCCTGCGGTTGCTGTTGGCAAAGGAATAACATCCACAACAATCGTATTGGAGGCTACAGACGAACAACCATTGGCGTCGGAAACAATCACATAGTAACTTCCGGCAGTGGAAACAGTGATCTCACGTGTAGTCTGTCCATTCGACCATATATAGCTGGCATAGCCTGCCGGTGCAATCAGGGTTACTGAACTGCCGGTGCAGATGGTGGTAGGCCCACTGGCGCTAATCACCGGTGGTGTGGTGGGTGGATAAACCGTAACCACAATCACATTCGAAGGATCACTGATGCAACCCATGGCATCCTCTACCTGTACAGAATAGTTTCCTGAAACATCAACAGTTATGGATTGAGTAGTTTCGCCATTTGACCATAAATAGGAGGCATAGCCTGAAGGAGCAGTAAGCATTACGCTGCCGCCAATACAGAAGTTAACCGGCCCATTGGCTGCAATGGTTGGCGTGGGCGGTTGCACCACATCTACCGTAACCGGAGCTGAAGGCTGGCTTGCGCATCCGATACCATCGGAAACAACTACAGTAAAAATGCCTGAAGTAGTTACCGTAATATTCTGAGTGGTTTCGCCATTTGACCATAAGTAAGAAGCATATCCTGCCGGGGCAGAAAGAATTACACTTTCTCCATTACAGAATGTGGTGGCACCCAGGGCCGTGATTACCGGAGTAATCGGATAAGGATTCACAAGCACTGTAACTGAAGTAGATGACATACTGTTGCATCCGTTCAGGTCACCGACAACTACCGAGAACAAGCCACTGGTAGTAACCAGAATACTTTGGGTGGTTTCGCCGTTTGACCAGAGGTAAGTAGCAAATCCGGCAGGAGCTGAAAGCGTTACACTACCGCCTGCGCAAAAACTCACCGGGCCACTGGCTAGAATAACCGGGGTGGCGGGAATGGGAAGAACGTTTACTGTTACATCTGCAGAAGGCAGGCTGGTACAGCCGAAAGCATCCGTTACAATTACATTATAAACTCCGCTGGTAAATACCGTTATACTTTGAGATGTCGAGCCATCGCTCCACAGATAAGAAGCATAACCGGCAGGGGCAGTGAGCATTACGCTACCTCCCTGGCAGAGGTCAGTGGGCCCGCTGGCAGTAATTACCGGCACGAACTGCATATGTACGTTTACGGTAATTTCATTGGAAGGCAGACTGGCGCAACCACCTGCATCGGAGGACACTACGGAATAAGTTCCAAAAATAGTAACCGTAATATTGGGGGTAGTCATGCCATTCGACCATAGGTACGAAGCATAACCGGGAGTTGCAGAAAGTTCCACACTGCCACCTTCACAAAACTCTATGGGACCGTTGGCAGTGATGACCGGAGCAACCGGCATGGGGTTAACAGTTACGGCAAGAATGGATGAATTACCACTTCCGCAGGCATTCTGAGGAATTACAGTAATTGTACCCGAAAGAGCTGTGGTTGAATAATCAACGGTGATGGTATTGGTTCCGGTCCCGGCAACAATAGTTGCACCGGTCGGCACCGTCCACTGGTAGGCAGTAGCACCACTCACCGGATTGATGGAATATTCGATCCCTGTTGAGTTTTGGCAAAGGGTAGCCGGGCCCATAATGATTCCTGGGTTACCAGGCAGCGGGCTTACCGTTACCGGTAATCCTGCTGAAACAGGACCATTGCCACAAGCACTGGTACCATTAACATATAGGCTTCCTGATGCGGCTGACATACCGAAATCAACGGTAATGTTGGCTGTATTGGCTCCGGCCACAATGGTAGCGCCCGAAGGCAGTATCCAGTTGTAACCACTTGCGTTTAGTATTGAAGTAACCGAATAATTTACCCCGGTTTGTCCGGCGCATACATTCTGCGGGCCACTGATGGTTCCGGTTGCAACCGGCAGTGAGCTGATGGTGAGGGTCATCACATCAAGGTCGCTGCCAAAGCATGGAGCGGCACCGTTCACAGTCATCATCAGGTTAACTGAACCTGCTGTACGGTCGGCATTTGAAGGCATGTAACTTGGTGAAAGTGAGTTGGCATTTACCAAAGTTCCGCTTCCCGTTGAAGTCCATACAATGCTCTGGTAGCCCGAAGCCGAAGCACCGGTAACTGTGAAGTTCACGCCAAAGCATATTTCTGCATCGGGGCCTGCATTGGCCACAGGACCTTCAATAAAGGTCAGCATCATCTCGTCCGAAACGGTTCCTGTACAAGGCGCCATCGGAATTACCGAAAGGGTAAGCATTACATTTCCACTCAGGTAATCCTGTGCGCTGGGCACGTAGGTGGGCGTTAGCGTATTGCCACTGGTAATGGTTCCTGTTCCCGTGGTTGACCAGCTTACGGCTGCATGGTTGAGTGCCGAAGCGCCCGTTACCGTAAAGTTGGTACCGGTACAAATCTGCGCATCCGGACCAGCATTGGCCGTGGCATCGGAATTTATGGTCAGCAGCATATCGTCCTGAACATTATTGAAACAAGGTGCATTGCCCTGCACATGAAGAGTGAGTGTAACAAAACCAAGGGCGCGGTCACCCGCACTTGGTGTGTAGGTGGGGTTAAGCGTGGCTTGGTTGGCAAACGTTCCACTTCCTGAGCTTGTCCAGTTTATGGTATTATAGTTGCCTGCTGAAGCAGTTGAGACGGTATATGAGCCGCTTCCGCAGATGCTTGCATCAATACCGGCATTGGCCAGCACCGGAGCTCCTATGGTAAGGGTCATCTGGTCGGCTGTCTGGTTATTACATGGATTGGTTCCGGTAACAGAAAGTGTGAGTACCACTGAACCGCCTGTAATGTCGGCTGCACTTGGGGTGTAAACGGCATTTACTAAGTTGCTGTTGGTAAAGAAACCACTGCCACTGGTAGTCCAGTTTACGGTTGAGTAATTGGCTGCTGAAGCATGGACAAGTTGGTAAGTGCTGCTGCAGCATACGGCATCGGAGCCTGCATTGGCAACCGGCAGTTTCTGAATAGACAGTACCATCATATCTGTAGCAATGGTGTTGCACGGGGGTGCACCCTGAAGGGTAAGCGTGAGGTTAACCGAGCCGGCATTAATATCTGCTGCACTTGGATAGTAAATTGGATTAACGGCAGTAGTATTACTGAAGGTACCCGAACCGTTGCTTGTCCAGGCAATGCTGGCGTAGCCGCTGGCGGTTGCACTGCTGAGCGTAAGGTTTTGTCCTTCGCAAATGTTCTGGTCTGCGCCTGCATTGGCCAATGGGCCGGCCTGCAGGTTAATAATCATGGCATCGGTGTCTTCACCGGTGCATGGGGCAATGGCATTGGCATGTAAAGTAAGCGTAACCTGTCCGTTGATTACATCGCCCTGTGATGGGGTGTAGGTCGGAGTTAGACCATTGGCACCACTAATAGTGCCGGTTCCATTGTGTGTCCAGCTCAGGCTGTTGTAATTGGTAGCAGTGGCTCCGCTTATTTGCAGGGCAACCGTTCCGCATGAATTTACATCAGGTCCGGCATTGGCGGTGGGCTGCATGTTGAAGCTCAGGGTCATTTGGTCGCTTGCAGTGGTGCTGCATGGGGCCATGCTGGTAGCAGTTATGGTTAGAACTACGGTTCCTGAGGCAACATCGGCTGCACTCGGATTGTAAACCGGGTTCAGCATGGTGGTGTTCGAGAAGGTTCCTGTGCCCGAAGTGCTCCAGGTAAGGGTAGAATAATTCATCGCAGAAGCACCGGTAATGGCATAACCGGAGTTCCCACAAACAGCGTCGTCTGCACCGGCATTTACCGTTGGAGCTGGTGAAAACATCAGTACCATCTGGTCAGAAACCGATGTGGTACATGGTGAGTTGCCCGTTGCCGTTAGGGTCAGGGTTACACTTCCGGCAGCAATATCAGCCAGGCTGGCTACATAAGTCGGATTGATGG
>JAVEQP010000046.1:0-3362 GCA_034007585.1 Lentimicrobium sp.
CTAATACTCCTGGCTGTAATAATCTTCCAGCCCGGAGTGCAGGCACAGGTGACTTCAATAAGTAATCATTCGGCTAAAAGCAGCGTGGGTGACCTGAGTGGGTTCTCCATTCCCGGCCGGATAATGGATGAATCTGTCACCACATCACGCGATGTAACAGAATGGATTAATATCGGAACCAATTCCTCTCCCTGGGGTTCTTATAACTATCCTGTTGACATGTTCTGGAATACCTCACTTTCTCAGACTATTTATACTGCTGCGGAAATTAACCATGAATCCTGCTCTGTAGAACAGTTGGTGTACACATACAAAACATTAACCACCAATTATCCCAATATAGTTGATACGGAGCATTTTAGATTCTGGATTGCCAATACGGATCAATCCTCTTTGTCAGAGGAAGCCGGATTTTGGATGCCACTGGAAGACTTTACGCTGGTGTACGAAGGAATTATTGTATTTACCAGTGGAGTTGACCAGGAAATGCTCATTGAGCTTGACCAGCCTTTTGTTTATAATGGAAGCAATATATGTATTATGGCTGAGCGGGTGTTAAGCGAGAATTCCTTTATGAATCATTTTAATTTTCAAGCTTCTTCACGCGATGAAAATGACTTAAGGTCAAGGCTTTATGGAAGTTATGATACGCCTTTTGATTTTACCCTGCCTACCAACGACCCGGGTCAAACGGGCATGGACCTTCCTCAAATGGCCGATGTTAAGTTGGGAATCAATACCGTTAACGAAGGAAGTTTGTCTGGTATCATTACCAATACGGATGCCAACCCGGTAGCCAATACCCTGGTTAAGATATTGGGTACCGATCTGGAAACCTATTCCAACGTTTCCGGCCATTACGAATTCTCCTATGTAATGCCTGAAACATATACCGTAACTTACTCAGCCTTTGGCTACGTAATTGCTTCACAAAGTATTGAAGTTGACGGCGCTACCACTCAGGATGTTGTGTTGCAACATCTGCCTGAGGCAACCGTTGAAGGAACCGTTTTGGACAATGATAATAATCCTATTGCCGGAGCTACAATTCAAATTAGCGGGTATGATTCTTATACAGCAACCTCAGATGCAAATGGATTGTTTAGTATTCCGGAAGTTTACTATGATGACTCCTACGTTGTTGCCGTTTCAAAGGCTGGCTACGATACTGAAATCATCAACCTTGAAGTTGGCAATGCTGTTGTGACCATGGACGACATTCATCTTACAGATAAGTTGGAGAGTCCTTCAAAAGTAGTAGCGGTTAAAAATGACCTGGAAGCGGATATTACCTGGCTTTCCCCTTACGAAAGGACCGTTTACCGCAGAGATGGTGGTGATTTGGTACTTCAGATTGGTCACAATTATGCCGGCGAAGTTGCTGTATTTGGTCAGGTTTTCAGAGAGCCGGCCAAGTTGTATCAGATGAGCTGGTACCTGGACAGCATTAATGAACCCCATGATTATGTGAATGTGTTTGTTTTTGCTTTGAATGAAGCCGGTAATCCTACAAATACTGTTCTTTATGAACAAGCCAACATTCCGAACAAGGATTTGCAATGGACTACCTTTACCTTTCCCGATACGATTATTGCTCCTACTGGATTTTACATGGCTCTTAGTTCACCCATTCGCCTTGAATTGGGTATTGACTCCGGGCTTGATCCCGACTATCCGCATCAGGATAACGTGAACTGGGTATCTGAAGATTATGGTTCCAATGAATTTCTGTTATTGGAGGAGTTGGGGCTGGGATTCATTCCCGGAAACCTGATGATTCGGGCTGAAGGATATAATATCAACACAGGCAGAAGTTTGAATGCCCCGGTTGCACCTCCGGCAAGATCGTTGAATACATTCACAATTCATCGTCTTGAGGAAGGACAGCAGCAGATGCCTGCACAATGGGTATTGCTGGGTGAAAATCTGACAGAAACCAGTTTTACAGATGAACTGTTACCTGATGCTGAAGCCGGATATTACCGGTATGCTGTTACCGGCGTTTATTCAGCAGGACATTTATCACCGGCAGCTTTCTCAAACGTGATTGAGAATAAACTCACCGCTGAAGTTACGTTTAACATAACCACAAATACTCCTTCCAATGAAAGTTTGGGCGCAGTGGTTACGCTGATGAGTAATGATGGAAATTACGCATATACCCTGACAGTAGATAACGAAAACGGATTGATCGTTTTTCCTGCAGTTTTTAAAGGTTTTTATAATGTTATGATAACTCATGACAGGTTTAATGACTTTGCCCAGGCAAACGTTGATTTTTCCGTTGAGCCTGCCTATACCATGGAAGTTGAACTGGTGGAAACGCTGTCACAACCGTTCAATCTGGAGATTAACATGCACAACGACTTGTCTGCACAATTCAGGTGGAATCATACCATGGATATTTATGAAGATTTTGAAGAATGTGCCGATTTTGAAATTGAGCCGCTTGGAGTTGTAAACTGGAAATACAATGATGTGGACAAGAAAAATACCATTGGGATTGATAATTTTACCTATCCCAACGAAAATGAGCCTCATTCATTCATGATCTTTAACCCAACGCAAACCAATCCTCCTATTGATTTGGATTTAAATCCAACCATCGCACCGCATAGTGGTGATAAATATCTGGCCAGTTTTGGGGTAACCCATGGTTCTAACGATGATTACTTTATCTCTCCGGAACTCAATTTCGGACAGGAGTTTGTATTCAGGTTCTGGGCGAAGTCATTTAGCGATGTTCCTTCCATGAATAAAATAATGGTCGGTTATTCCAATACCGGTTTCCAGCCTGAAGATTTTACCTGGCTGACGACTACTGCTATTGAATTGCCTTATGACAGATGGACCCGCTACACTTATGAGGTTGACTCAGCCGCTAAGTATGTAGCCATACATAATGTTTCAGATGGAGGTTACATTTTGATGATTGATGATGTGGAGCTCTATGCAAAGCAATCAACCAGAGCCCTGATTAATTACCAGGTTTACCTGAACGGCAATTTTATGGGCGAAACCACTGATTACACCTTTGATTTTGCAACACAGGATATTATTCCAGATGAGATTAATGTAGCCGGTGTAAAATCAGTCTATTCTTCAGGTGAAAGCGAAATGTCAACCATTGAGTTTCTTGGCGTTTATACCGATGCTCCGGCAAAACCGCTGCAGGCAAATATGAATGTATATCCCAACCCTTCAAACGGAAGTTTTACCATTGAACTTGATGGTGAATATGAAGTTTCCATTCTGAATACACTTGGTGTTACACTTTATACCCGGACTATTTCAGGACAGGGACAGATAATGCTGGATAATATTAAACCCGGCCTATATATTATCTCTGCCAAATCAGAAGA
>JAVEQP010000046.1:3462-20526 GCA_034007585.1 Lentimicrobium sp.
TATATTTGCATATGAATAACAGTACATTCAAAAGCTAGATTCACTGCCGCATTTCAACTTCCCGCCTTTAACTTTTTTGCAATTTTATTGCTTCTTATCATTTTCATTGCTCCGGCATTTCTATTCGGGTATCCGGAGACTTACTTCACCTTAAAAAAACAACATTCTATGAAATCATTACTCTTTATTTGCCTGATGTTTATCGCAATAGGTTCACAGGCTCAGGTTGCCATCAATACTGATGGCTCAAATCCGGACAATTCTGCTATGCTGGATGTTAAAAGTACGGTAAGAGGCTTATTGGCTCCCAGGATGACCCAGGCACAGCGAAATGCCATTGCATCGCCGGCAACCGGCTTGCTCATTTTTCAATCCAACAATACACCCGGGTATTATTTTAATTCCGGTACACCTGCTGCTCCGGTATGGGTATTGGTGGGTAGCAATGCGGGCCAATGGCAAACAAACGGTGTCAGTATATATTACAATTTGGGAAATGTTGGGATAGGAACAGCCACTCCAACCGCAAAACTAATGGTTGCAGGGGACGTGACAATCAATGATATTTTTCCCTTTCTTACGTTTAATGCTACAGGAGCATCTGATAATTTAGGTGTTTTGTTCAAATCAGAAAACAATAACAAAGCCTGGATGTATTATAGCAATGATTATAACTCAATGATCATCAATGCAGAGGATGGAAGTGGATTCAGACCTGACCTTACGATTAAAAATACGGGCAACGTGGGGATAGGCGGTGTTAATGCTCAGGCCAGATTACATGTTTTTGAGGATTCACCTGGTTATACGGCTGCGTTTGGAAAGCCTATCAGTACCTGGGACCTTGGCACCAATGTAAGCATTGGTGATGGTAATGCAAGTGCTATATTATTTGTTGGACAAGGCGCTTTGAATAAAGGATTTATACACTGGGATTACGATTTTATACCGGAAGATGCTGTTTTCAAAATTGGTACTTTCAATGGAGCAAATCCATTAAACCTTCAGCCTGTTGGTGGAAGTGTGGGCATTGGAATAAATAATCCTGCAGCCAAGTTGCATGTTGCAGAAAACACTCCAGGCTATACGGCTGCATTTGGAACCAGTATCAGTTCATATGAAGGCTCTACCAATGTGAGCATTGGAGATGATAATGCTGTTACTGTTTTATATATTGGACAAAGCACTTCGAGAAAAGGATTTATAAACTGGGATTACAATGCTACCCCGGTAGATGCTGCTTTCAAAATAGGTACTTACGGTGGCTTTAATCCATTAATACTTCAGTCAGCAGGGGGTAATGTTGGGATAGGAACCAACACCCCGGCAAGCAGGTTGGATGTAAAGTTTGATGATAATGGATACAGCCTGCTTGGCAACAGCGCAACAAGCCCCAGCTATTTTTTTCACTCTGAACTGAAAGCAAACGGTGACGGACAAACTGCACTTTATGCATACAGAACCCGTGTGGCTCAGAATGATGGTACAGGATATGCATATTATTACAGTAACTCAGCTGTAAGAGGGATCTCATATTGGGGAGATCTTTATAGTTTTGGGACGACTGGATTCAATTATAACGATTTTACGCGTTGTGGCGGCGTCCTTGGTGCGTATCAAAGTGGTTCCTATTGGGGTTCGCTTGGATATAAAAGCAGCGGCAGTCTTACCTATGGCGGATATTTTACCAGTTATACAAGTGGAGCAGGCAAATCCACCCAGGCTGAAACCGGAATTGGCATAGGTGCATGGGGCGACCTGATGGGTGCTGATATTCACGGTAAAATTTACGGCCTATATGCCGAAGGCGGAAACTATGCCCTGTTCGCAAATGGTGATGTTTACAAAAATAAACTGGATATTCATCTTCAGGAAAATGCAGGCGGTACCAACACAGTTATGTACACCAATGTTTCAACAGAAGTAACCATTCAAACCAGTGGGGTTGCCACCTTATCTAATGGCAAGGTTGACATTGCTTTTGACCCGTCTTTTACAGCAGTGGCTTCTGCTGAATCACCCATTATTGTTACGGTAACTCCTATTGGCAATTCAAACGGCGTTTACCTGTCCGAAGTGTCGGGCAAAGGATTCACCGTTGTTGAGAACAATGCCGGAAAGAGCAGCATTACCGTTAACTATATTGCCATCGCAAAGCGAGCCGGCTACGAGCATCCCGCTTTGTCTGGCGAAGTTGTTGATGCGTCATATACCACAAACTTAAGCCGGGGCTTACACAATGATAATGATACCCAAACCAACGGGGAAGGTCTTTATTATGAAAACGGTAAGCTGGCTGTGGGAATACATCCTTCTACTTTGCCCGATCCAAATAAGCCGGCAGAGGAAACTGTAATTCCAAAACCTGGTGTACCCGCTCAGGATGTATTAAATCCAAACAGCCCTACAGGAAGAGGGCAATACACTCCGGTGGCTGCTCCGGATGTTGCTAACGAAGTTTCAAAAATTGAAACGCCTGGCTCAGGAAGCGGAAAAGTTCAGCCAATTCAACAGATTATTCCAGAAAACAGTGGAAATAAGGATTGGAATGCATCGAACAAAAGCAGCCCTGAAGTAACACCCGATAAGGTTAAATAAACTTCAGATGCTTATCTGATGCAGAATTTATCTACAGTTTTAAGCTTTGAAAAACTAAAAATATATCTGAAATGAAAACACAAATTTTCTACTGGCATAATTGCTTTTCCGTGATGCTGATTGCTTTGGCAACACTTGTCTTTCTGCCCATGACCAACCTGGTGGCTGAAAATATAATTTCTTCCGGTACCACGGTAAGGGTAACCGCAGGCACGTCAATAGTTAGCCAGACTGCAATCACAATGCGAAATGGAAGTTCGCTGACAAATCTCGGTACAATCATCCTCTCAGGTAACCTGAACAATGAAAATGCCGCGGTATCAAACCTTGGTGCGGGTACAATTTCCATGTCAGGAACTGCATTGCAAACCATAAACGGACAGAATTCTTTTGGAAACCTGACACTGAATAACACTGCGGGAGTAAATCTTAATGGGAATACTTCTGTTAATGGAATGCTGACATTAACAAGCGGTAGATTAAACCTGGGGTCGAACAATCTCCTGTTGGGATCCTCTGCCACCGTAGCTGGGGTTCCTTCATCTTCAGCAATGGTGGTGGCAACAGGCACGGGTGAAATGCGAAAGTCGTATAGCGGTCCGGGTACTTTTACATTCCCAGTGGGTGACAATACGGCAACTGCAGAATATTCACCTGTTACCCTTTCTTTTTCAGGAGGTACTTATGGTGGGGCTAACTATGTCGGGGTAAACCTCATCAATGCAGCTTATCCGGGTACCACGGGTAGTTATATTAAGCGTTACTGGAATCTGACGCAAAGTGGAATTTCAGGGTTTTCCTGTAATGCAACCTTCCAATATACGGTTGCAGATGTAGTAGGTGTAGAGAGCTCAATTTTGTGTATGCGGGTGCTTCCCGGGGCTCCGGTAAGTTTCCAGCCGGCCAATACAGTTCTGCATCAGCTAACAGCCAATGCATTAACATCCTTTGGTACTTTCACCGGACGTTTGCCATTCACCGATAAAACACTAAATCTCACCCTGTTTCTCGAGGGCCTTTACAATGGCAGCAGCACGATGCGTAAAGCCATGAACGCCGGCGGACCACAGTTTCCCGGCACTACCGCTGATCAGATTCAGGTGGAATTACACAATCCGGCCAACTATTCCAATATTGTTTATACGGCCAGCAATGTCAACCTTTCCACCACCGGACAAGCTTCTACTACGATTCCATCAGCCTATAGCGGCTCTTATTTTCTTACCATTAAGCACCGCAACAGTATTGAAACTGTAAGCTCCGCATCGGTTTCAATGGCTGGTGCAACCATTAATTATAACTTTAATGTTCCTGCAAAGGCTTATGGAGGCAATCTGGTGATGATGATTGATGGGATTTATACTATTTATGGCGGAGATGTGAACCAGGATGGCACTGTTGATATTAGTGACATGACGCTGGCTGATAATGATGCAGCAGCATTCATAAATGCATACGTTCCCACTGATATAAACGGAGATGCCACCGTGGATATCAGCGATATGACCATCATTGATAACAATGCGTCGTCATTTGTAACGTCAGTAACTCCTTAATTGAATCAAGAAGTATTTCAGGCTTTATGGCATTTACTTAATTCCTTCCGGTCACAACAACCGGGAGGAATTGTTGTAAAATGAACAGTGGCTTTTCTGTTTCAGGCTTGTTCCCAGCGTGATGGGTATGTTGCTTTTGGATATCCAAAGGTAAAAGAAAGAGGACTGAATCTGATAAGTTCATTAGAGCAAGAGGGGCATTATATAATTTCTTCTTCACAATACTCTGTTAATGAATTTTAAACGCTTAATTGTCAGCGCATTGTGTAATTTTTATAAATTACAACTCACTTAAAATCAATCCTTTGCGTCTTCGCGCGTGCCCGTCCGCCTTAGGCGGACTGGTCTTTGCGTGAGGCAAGAAATTAACGGACTATTGCAGGTATCGATGAAAAAATGCTTGCAAATGCGGGCAATTCAGTTGTATTGACTAAAAAATTCCTGCAAAGTCAAATTACTATTGGTAAGATTGAGTTTCTTTCTCAAGCGGGTTCTGGCCACTTCAATGCTCTTGAAGTTTAGATTAGTTATTATGGCAACATCCTTGGTGGTCATATTCAATTTTAACAGGGCACACAAGCGCTTTTCATTCAGAGTTAGACCCGGAAATTCTTTTTCCAGTTTCTCATAAAACTGCGAATACACCTGCGAAAAGTACCAAAAAAATTCTTCCCATTGGTTTTTCGTTCCCTTCATTCTGAGTTCTCTGGTGATAATTTCAAGTTCTGCCTTCTGCTTTTGCGATAAGTTGGCTGAAAACTCGTCAAGCAGTTTAACGGTAGCATCTATAAGTTCATTTTTTTCAGAAATTTTTAATACTTTTTCAACAATTTCCCGATTTCTGAGCTCGATATCTTTTTCCACAGTAATTACCTGTAAATCGGCTTTTTCCTTTTTTATCCGGTCAATCTTTCGTTGCTGCATGGTTCGGAAAAGTACTAATGCACCCATCAGCATTATAATAATTAACAGCAGGATAACAGAATACAAATTGAAGATACTTTTTCTCTTTTCATGCTGCTCTTTATCAAGCAGTTGCTTTCTTTCTAAATCCTTAAGGTTGACCTTATGGTCAAACATTAATTTTAACACCTGTTCTTTTGCCTCATTGGCAGTTAAACTGTCCGAAGCAAGTTTGTGCATATTGGCATAGTAATAAGCTTCTTTGAAATTTCCGTCCTTCTCATAAAACAATTGTAGCAATTTAGACGTATTGCTCATGTCTTCATATATGACCAAATCCCTGGATAGATTAAATGCTCTTTCGAGATAACTTTTTGCTTTGGCGTATAAACCTTTTTCAAATAAGGCAGTGCCAATCAGGCTCAGGGTCCTTGTTATGAGTATCTGATCATTTAATATCTCGGCTTTTTTCAGGCCTCTATTGTAATAATAAATTGCACTGTCACTATCGTTCATCATTTCTTTTATCACGCCGACGTTGTTTAGGCATATAATTTCAAGCTCCGGGTTGTTTAAAGAATCGCTTATTGAAAGTACTTTATTGTAATAAATAAGGGCAACATCATACTTTTCCATCATCTTAAATACATCCCCGATATTGTTATTGGCCACCGAAATGCCATACTGATCCCCTTTTTCCATCAATATTTCCAGGGCCTTGTTATAATAATTATAGGCCTCGTCATATTCTCTTTCATAAAAGAATACGGCTCCAATATTGTTATATTCCTTTTCCTTGTCCAGATTTTCAGAGAACTTCAGCGCCAGTAGAAAATAATCCAATGCTCTGCTGTTCAATCCTTTGGTAAAATAGATTACCCCCTCGTTAAGGTAACATTCGCGAATGGTAACGGAATCTTTTTTGGGAAGGCTGTATTCAATACACTGGTCATAGCTGATTATGGCTTCCTCATAGTTATACACCTGATAATATAAATTGCCCAGTAAGCGGTAATTAAAGATAAGTCCCTCCACAAACTCAGCCTTTTTTGACATTTTAATGGCCTCTGATGCTAATTTAATGGCCTCCTCAGGGTTGTCGTTTCTTTGTTCGTAAGCATTGGAACTCAATGCGATTATCATGGGAACATCGGAAGTTTTACGCACAACCGTAAGGAGGGAATCCAGGCTTGATTGTCCATAACTACTTAATGCTGATGCAAAAAGTAGCCATAAAGTTAAAATCAACGTTATTTTTTTGTTGAAAGGAGCTTTATTTGTTTTGGGATGTGGTCTCTGCGTTTTCACAATCAGGACTCCTGGTTAATTAATGGTAAAGGCAAGCTGACTAACAATCGAGAGGATTATTGTATTTAGAAGTTTAAACGATAAGCCGCGAAAGAGTGGGGCTTTAAAGCAGCTTATGGTTTGGGTACTTCCAACAATCCTTAACATAGGTGCAATGATATGCATTTTTTGGAATTCTGTAACCTGATGCGCGCAAAGTATTTGCCAAGCTCCAGTAGAAAAAAGCCGGGCGGAACTGCTTATTGCCAGTCAATTTCCCCGCTACCGTAGCAAATGCGGCTCTCTTCATCATAAACCACGGCAAATTGTCCGGCGGCCACACCCGAAACCGGTTCATCAGCCAAAAGCATCATTTTATTATCAATGTTTTGGAGTTGGCCGGTATTAAATTCAGGGGTATGGCGGATTTTAAAGGTGATTTTTCGTGGTTCGTCGAGGTTGCCCCATGGGTTTCCGGAAATAAAATGAAACCCACTAAGGCCAATGGAATTGCTATACTGCGTTAAGGGATCGTAACCATTAGAAACGTAAATTACGTTTTCATTGGTGTCTTTCTTCACCACAAACCAGGGGCCCTGGCTCAATCCCAGCCCTTTGCGCTGCCCAATGGTGTGAAACCAGAAGCCTTTGTGTGTTCCCAGGACTTTCCCTGTTTCCAGTTCTACAATCTTGCCCTCTTTTTCACCTACATATTGACGTAGAAAATCGTTGTAATTCACTTTTCCAAGGAAGCAAATGCCTTGACTATCCTTACGCCCGGCACTGGGCAGGTTGACTTCACCGGCTTTTTGACGAACTTCAGGTTTGGTGAGTTCACCCAGCGGGAACATCAGCTTCTGCAGTTGCGGATAGGTAATCTGTGCCAGGAAATCGGTTTGATCCTTGAATTTATCTTTGGCTGTTGCCAGATACTTGGTGCCATTTTCAATCAGGGTGGAAGCGTAATGCCCGGTGGAGATGGTATCGAAATCCTGTCCGAACTTATCGTTGAAGCTCCCGAACTTAATCAGGCGGTTACACATCACATCGGGATTAGGCGTAAGTCCCTGCTTTACCGCATTCAGGGTATAGGCCACTACACTGTCCCAGTACTCTTCCTGCAAGTTTACCACTTCCATTTTAAGATTGTACTTTTTAGCCAGCCAGGTAGTAATTTCAATATCTTCCTCCGACGGACAATCCAGAAAGCCCTCCTTATCCTTCATCCCGATAAGGATGTAGAAGATGGTAGGCTCATAGCCCTGCTCTTTCAGCAGGTGAAGCATTACGGAGCTGTCAACTCCTCCGGAAACGAGTGCGGCAATGTTCATGAAGTGATTTTAGGTTTTCGGTTTCAGTTCCGATCCGATAGCTAACGAGACTATTGGAAGCAAATTTTACTTCCCATTCGTTTCTTAAGTAAGGTGAGGGATCGGGAATTGATTTCCAGCCGGCTGATTTCTCAGCGATTACAAAATTACATTAAAAAAACGATAGCCTCTGCATTGCGCAAAAGCTATCGTTGGTTAATTTTTTGTTAGTTAGGGGATAGGGACGGTGGCTCAGGCGTTGCGGGCATTTTCCATTTTTTTTGCTCCCGCAGGCATTTCTGAGTCAGTAATCTGCGATCAGTGATTTGTTGATTTGTTGCTTGTCCGCCTCAGGCGGGAGGTGTTGTTAAAGATCCGCAATCTTCATATCCGCACATCATCACATCTGCAATCCGCAATCCGCAATCTGTGATCTGTAATCTGTAATCAGTGATCAGTGATTTGTTGATTTGTTGATTTGTTGCCCTTCGAGAAAACCTCAGGGTAAAATTTGTTGAGGTGTTGTTAAAAATCCGCAATCTTCATATCCGCACATCATCACATCATCACATCTGCAATCCGCAATTCGCAATCAACAAATCTACACCAGCCCTTTGGCGTGTTTCTCTCCAATCACCTTCAGCATATCTTCGGCCATGGCACGGAGGTTCCATTTCGGGTTCCAGCCCCATTCGTGGCGGGCAGCGCTGTCGTCCATGTTGTTGGGCCATGAGTTGGCAATAGCTTGTTTCATGGGTTCAACGGCATAAACCATTTCAAAATTGGGTAGGTGTTTTTTGATTTCGGCAGCAATAATCTCCGGATCAAAACTCATAGCGGTGATGTTGAAAGAGTTGCGATGTTTCAGTTTGGCCGGATCGGCTTCCATCAAGTCAATGGCAGCTTCAATGGCATCGGGCATATACATCATGTCGAGGAAGGTGCCGGCACCAAGCGGACAGGTAAATTTACCGGTTTTGATGGCATCGTAGAAAATTTCTACGGCATAATCGGTGGTTCCGCCACCGGGAAGGGTAACATTTGAAATAATACCGGGATAGCGCACCGAGCGAGTGTCAAGGCCAAAACGTTTAAAATAGTAGTCACTGAGCAATTCACCGGCTACTTTTGATACGCCGTATATGGTTTGTGGACGCATGATGGTATCCTGGGGCGTATTGTCCAGCGGGGTGCCTCCACCAAATGCACCAATGGAGCTGGGTGTGGAAACGGCGCAACCATATTCGCGGGCCACTTCAAGGCAATTCATCAATCCACCAATGCCAATATTCCAGGCTACCTGTGGCTTGCTTTCACCCACGACCGAAAGAATGGCGGCAAGGTTATATATGGTGTCAATTTTATATTTTTTTACCGCATCGGCAATTTGTTGGGCGTTGGTGGCATCCACCACTTCCGAAGGACCGGATTCAAGCAATTCGCCGGTGGGTTTGGTTGAGCGAAAACCGGCAACTACGTTGTTGTTGCCATATCTTTTGCGCAATTCAAGGGTAAGCTCCGAGCCAATCTGGCCAACTGAGCCAATAACCAAAATGTTTTTCATAGGTGTTTTTTAAGAGTTTATCTGTTTGTGAAATGGTTAACAACACGTGGCGCAAAAGTACAATATTTTAGAGAATGCAAAACGGAAAAGATGATTTGAATTCAATCTTCACTCTTCTGCCTCACTGTCAACAATTCACATCCAATTGTTAATAACTTATGACCATTTGTGAATACTTTGGCCTGGCAAAAGACAAAAGATTGCCGACCTTTGCACTCCGGCCACAAGGGCGCTACTTTCAGCTTTTATTTTGATAATCAGTTCATTAATTTGATCAACTAGTTTCAACTCGGAATACCAACAAACCCCGGCCGGAAAAATCTTATTAAATATATTAGAATTTCGGTTTCAACCAATTACGACTTTTTAAGGTGATTTTGTTAATAAGTCAATTTTGCCGTATCGTAACTGATGTTGTATATTGGTCATTCTGTTTTCACCATGACAAAATGAAGTCAATGTGTTATTAATCAAACAGATATTGAATTTAACTTTTTTTTTGTAAAATCTTACATTGAGTTGACACCATGGATATCAATCTGTTCGCAAATTTAGATGAGGCAACCGGATTACCGGATCAGCAAACCAAAACAGACCCTTACAATGAAATGCTTGAAAAACGTGTACGACCTGTGCTTCCGGACAAACAAGCTGAATCTGAAAACAATCTTATCCCAATGGAAGAAACGATTACCGAATCACATATAGAAGCCCCTGCCTCTGAGCAGATTGACATGCCAAATCTTGAGGCATTCACTACTGATCAGATTATGGCGCGGGCTACAGAATACTTTAAAGGTGATACCCTTGCCGCCAATGTGTGGATGAATAAATATGCCTTAAAAGACAGTGACGGCAATATCTATGAACTGACCCCCGATGATATGCATCATCGCCTTGCTGCCGAGGTAGCACGTATTGAAAAAAAATATAAAAATCCGGTTGACGAAGCTACCATTTTCGACCTTTTCCGGAATTTCAAATATATCATTCCTCAGGGAAGCCCTATGGCCGGCATGGGAAATAATCTGCAGGTTTCGTCACTATCAAATTGCTTCGTAATTGGTGGCGACTCAAATTATGATTCCTATGGAGGCATCATGAAAATTGACCAGGAGCAGGTTCAATTGATGAAACGCAGGGGAGGAGTAGGTCATGACCTTTCACACATCCGTCCTACCGGAAGTCCGGTAAAAAACAGCGCACTAACTTCCACGGGTATAGTGCCTTTTATGGAAAGATATTCCAATTCAACCCGTGAGGTTGCCCAGGATGGCCGCAGGGGAGCGTTAATGCTCACCATATCGGTTAAACATCCGGATGCTGAACGTTTTATTGGTGCCAAGCTGGAACTGGGTAAAGTTACCGGAGCCAACGTATCGGTAAAAATAGATGATGAATTTATGCAATCGGTGGTCAAGGGCATTCCTTACCGGCAGCAGTATCCCATTGTGAGTGACAACCCTCAGAAGGAGCAGGAAATCGATGCCATTGAGTTGTGGAATAAAATTATTCATAACGCCTGGCAGTCGGCTGAGCCCGGTGTACTTTTCTGGGATACCATCATCCGTGAATCAGTTCCCGATTGCTATGCCGACCTCGGGTTTAAAACCCTGTCCACCAATCCTTGCGGTGAAATTCCACTTTGCCCTTATGATAGTTGTCGGCTATTGGCCATAAATCTGTTTAGTTATGTGGATCATCCCTTTACCGAGCAGTCGCGCTTCAATTTTGACAAATTTAAAAAGCATGCTGCTTATGCCCTTCGCATCATGGATGATATTATTGATCTGGAAACGGAGAAAATTGATGCCATACTGGCTAAGGTAAAAGCTGATCCTGAGGATGCTGAAGTTAAACGCATCGAACAGAAATTGTGGGAAAATATCCGTCAGAAAACACTTCAGGGTCGCCGCACAGGTATTGGTATTACTGCCGAAGGTGATATGCTGGCTGCTTTAGGTTTACGTTATGGCTCTGATGAGGCCACGGAGTTTTCGGTAGAGGTACACAAAATCCTGGCTACAGAAGTTTATGGTGCCAGTGCCGATCTCGCTGCTGAGCGGGGAGCATTCCCATTGTATAGCTTTGAGCGTGAAAAGAACAATCCTTTCATTCAGCGCTTAAAGGATGCCAGTCCTGAAGTTTACGAAAAAATGGCGCGTCACGGCAGGCGCAACATTGCCATGCTAACCATTGCACCTACCGGTAGTGTAAGCATATGTACCCAGACTACTTCGGGAATCGAACCTGTATTTATGGTTACCTATACCCGTCGCCGGAAAGTAAATCCAAACGATAAGAATGCAAATGTAAATTACGTTGATGGCGTAGGTGATTCATGGGAAGAATATGTGGTTTTTCATCCCAAATTTGTAGATTGGCTGGTGGCCAAAGGCTTTGATCCTGAAAAAGTTAAAAGATATAAACCGGATCAATTGCAGGAGCTGGTTATGCAATCACCCTATTACAAAGCCACTTCGCAGGATATTGACTGGCTAAATAAAGTTAAAATGCAGGGTGCCATTCAAAAATGGGTGGATCACTCCATCAGCGTTACCGTTAACCTGCCAGCCGATGCCACCGAAGATCTGGTAAGTGATGTTTACAAAACGGCCTGGGAGAGCGGATGTAAAGGGATGACTATTTACCGCGATGGTTGTCGCGACGGGGTACTGGTTACCAACGACAATAAATCGGAAGATGCTAACGTGTTTCGCGAGACTACCGCACCATCGCGTCCTCAGAAAATTGAAGCAGATATTGTACGGTTTCAGAATGATTATGAAAAATGGCTGGCTGTTATCGGGCTTCTGGATGGTAAACCATATGAGGTGTTTACCGGCAAGGCCGATGGATTTTATCTGCCTGCCTGGGTACAGAAAGGATGGGTAATCCGCAATAAGGCTGACAATGAGCCTTCGCGATATGATTTTCAGTTTTTGGATAAAGATGGGTATAAAGTCACTATTGAAGGGTTATCCCGATCATTTAACAAAGAATTCTGGAATTATGCCAAGCTTATTTCGGGAATTTTACGTCACGGAATGCCTCTGCCTTTCCTGGTCAACCTGATTGATAATCTGAACTTTGACAACGACAGTATCACCACCTGGAAAAACGGGGTGGTAAGATCACTCAAGCGTTACATTCCCGACGGTACACAAATAAAGAGTAAGAATGCCTGCCCAAGTTGCAAGGAGGAAAATACACTCGTATATAAAGAAGGATGCCTTACCTGTGCCAACTGCGGGTACTCGAAATGCAGTTGATTTTGTTTTTACTGATGTTTACGAACCCTGTCCATGTTTTTGTGATGGGGTTTGTATTTTAAAAATGAATTTTGTGATAATCGTAGGTCTGATTATCCCTGAAGAATCTGATTTTTGCGGCCAGCATCAGGAATATTTTTAAATCATGACGGGTAAACCATTCAATGGCTTCAGGCTGGTTGTGGCAGGCATCCGAAAAAGCAGCCAGGAAGTAAAATTCATGCTCATTCAACCATTTATAAGCTTTAATGTCTTCATCAATAGCAGCATCAAGCGCGGCCAGTTCAGGGCGTTTATTGGCAATCAGCCAGCTTAATGCCTCTTCGCTTCCGCGGATGGCACTCGACAAGGCAGCCAGTTCCGGATAACCATTGTGCAATAACCATTGGTGGATTTCAAGGTTACCACTAAGGGTTTCCCCGAAAGCAAGCAATACTTTAACCGGGTAATCATGCATAGAGTAAAAGTGTGTTCTATCTATTCAAGCAATTTATCAATGGCTTTTGCCAGCTTGCGGTCACTTTCGGTAATCTTATTGCCGGCATCATGAGAAGTTAACCTTATGGATACCTTATTATATACATTGTGCCAGTCGGGATGATGTTGCATGGATTCCGCGATTAGCGCCACACTGGTCATGAAGGAAAAAGCATCAATAAAGTTTTCAAATTCAAAATTCCGTTCCAGCATCTTCCCCGCTTTATTTTCGGGATGGTCAATTTCGTTCCACATAATCTGTTATTTTTAAGAAGTACTTTAGCTGACGAGAAACAAATCGTCAGGCTTTGGCCCATTCATTCATTGATCGGCTTATTTATTGTTTTTATCCTTAATCAGTAAAGAGAGTGAGGGATAAAATAATAAGAACTACAATGATTTTGAAAGGCAAATATCAACAGAAAAACAAATTTACTGCATTAAAGTTCAGGAATATGACCTACCCACATAAAACCATATAGACATTCGATCATTAAAAATGGTAAGCGGTTAATCCAAATTGCTATTTTTGCAACATAGTTCTTCAATTATGAAAAAAGCCATCCTCTTTCTTTGCCTGGTAAGCCCGCTTTTTCTTAAGGCTCAATTCAGCAAACATTTTTATGACAAAACACTCCGGTTTGATTATGTGCATAGTGGTAATGATTCCTCCGATTACTATGCTATTGATGAGTTGATTGAAGAAGGGGTATGGGCAGGTTCAAAGGTGAACCTGATTGATGGATTTGATTATGGCAATTATAAAGTGGTTGTTCGTGATGAAAAAGAGGGTGAGGTGCTCTATTCAAAAGGATTTTCAAGCCTGTTCTGGGAATGGCAAACCACGGCTGAAGCGGCGCTGACTACCCGTGCCTTCCCTGAAAATGTGCTGATTCCATTTCCACGCGATCCGGTAAATGTTGAATTTTATAACCGCTTACGCGATGGCCACTGGCAAATGAAGTTTAGCTATAGGGTAGATCCTAAAAATTACTTTATTAAAAAGGAAAACCGTTTACAGTTTCCGGCCTTTAGCCTGCATCATTCCGGGGAACCTGCTGTTTGTCTTGACCTTGTAATTATCCCGGAAGGATATACGGCGGATGAAATGGATAAATTCCGCGCTGACAGCCGTCGATTTGCCGATTATCTGCTGAATAATGAGGTGTATAAACCTTATACCGGCCATATTAATATTTCTGCAGTACTGGCTCCCTCTGCTGAATCGGGAGCCGACAGCCCGGGCACAGGAGTCTGGAAGAAAACATTGGTTAACAGCACTTTTTATACGTTTGATACCGATCGCTATCTTACCACCAGCGATATGAAAAGTGTGCGGGATGTGGCTGCCAATGTCCCTTACGATCACATCTTAATCCTGGCCAATACCGCGGTGTATGGGGGGGGAGGTATTTACAATTTCTATGGTTTGTTTACCAGCGACAATCCATACGCCGGTGAAGTCTTTATCCATGAATTTGGCCATAGCTTTGCCGGTCTGGCAGATGAATATTATGATTCTGAGGTTTCTTATGAGGATTTTTATAATCTGGCTATTGAACCCTGGGAACCCAACATTACCACCCTGGTTAATTTTGAATCCAAATGGGCCGACATGGTTACTCCCGGAACGGATATTCCTACTGCGGTAAAACTCAACAACAAAAATATCGTAGGTGCTTTTGAAGGTGCTGGCTATATGGCCAAAGGGATGTACCGGCCTTCCTATGAATGTATGATGAAGTCATTCTCCAGCCGTAAATTCTGTCCGGTTTGCGAAAAAGCCATCCACCAAATGATTGAACAATATATCCATTGATTTATGCCTGAAATTCGTTCTGTTTGTGTTTTTTGCGGCTCTTCTCCCGGCCTTGATCCCGATTATACCCGTGCAGCCCGGGAACTGGGCACCTTGCTGGGTCAGCGCAAAATCACCCTTGTTTACGGGGGCAGCAGCATAGGTCTGATGCGTGCCATTGCCGATGCCTGCCTCGATAATGGCGGACATGTTATAGGCGTTATGCCTCAGGGGCTCATTGACAAAGAAGTAGCCTATGCGGCACTGAAAGAGATGCACGTGGTAGAGAACATGAGCATCCGCAAGCAGAAAATGGCCGACCTCTCTGATGCATTTATTGCAATGCCCGGTGGTATTGGTACCCTGGATGAAATTTTTGAGGTCATGTCATGGAATCAATTGGGTATAATAGATAAACCCATGGGCCTGCTGAATACAAAAAATTACTACAATCATCTGCATACCTTTCTTGATTATGCCGTTGCTCAGCGCTTTGTGCGTCCGGAACATCATGAAAATTTATTGATGCATGCCCAACCTGCTGAATTGTTGACGATGATGGAAAAACATATTTCAGTAAAAGTGGACAGTAAGTGGATTGATGAACTGAAAAGTGCTACTTCTCAACATATGTCAGGGAAATAAGATCACATTTTTTATCAATCCTTAGTCCATTCATTTACTGTATCGGCTATCACCCGGGTGTTTTGGTCCATCATACAACGGAAATGGCCTTTGGGGCATTTGTCGAAACCTATTTTACTGCATGGTCTGCAGTAGAGCGGCTTAACTTCGGCTATAAACTGTGGCGTTTTGCCGGGCAAATAAGGATACATACCAAACTCAGGTATGGTATTTCCCCATACCGATACGGTTGGTTTATTAAAGGCTGCGGCAACATGCATAAGACCGGTGTCGTTACTGATTATGGCTGCTGCCTGTTTAACCAGCGAGGCAGATTCCATCAGGGTGAATTTGCCACAGGCATTCCAGGCTTTTCCCTCAGATGCTTTTTCTATTTCCTCACCACGGATGGCATCTTCTTTGCCGCCCAGTAGAATTACCGGATGGCTTAACCGATGAATAACTTCAAGTACTTTTTCAGTAGGCATAATCTTGGTATTGTGCTTACCGCCAATCACCATACCAATATAATTTTGAGCAAAATCAGGAGGTAATCCCGGAGGCATGTGCTGCGTGTCTTCAGGCAGAAAAAAATCGAGTCCCAGCCCGTCGTTTTTAACACCAAGTGGAGCTGCTGCTTCAAAATAGCGGTCCACAATATGCACATCAGGGAGTTTAAAACTATGAAAATGTACTTTCAACCATTTCTTGCGGTTCAGTTTTGGGAAACGGTGATAGCGGGTATGCAGCATCTGGGTTACCTGCCACGACCGGAAATTGTGGTGCAGATCAACCACCAGCTCATATTTTTCTGCCAGCAACTCATCTTTAACTTCGGAAACTTTCTTATCAATGCCGATTACCTTATCAATATAAGGATTATGTTTTAAAAGGGGAGCAAAGGTGTTTTTGGTCAGAAAGTGCACTTCTGCTGCGGTTACCTGGTGCTTAATGGCCCTGATAACGGGAGTAGTTAGTACAATGTCGCCAATGGAGCTAAAACGAATGATTAGTATTTTTCTGGACATACTTCCATGTGATTAATCGGAAGTGACAAAGTTAGCTGATTTTGATGAATGATGATGTGTTGATGCTGTTGATGTGTTGATGTGCTGATGTGCTGATGTGGGGATGTGGGGATGTGTTGATTTGTTGATTTGATGCTTGTCCGCCTCAGACTGGATATGATGCTGATTAATCGAATACCCTCGATAAGTTAGAAGTTAGAAGATAGAAGTTAGAAGTTAGAAGTTGGAAGTTGGAAGATAGAAGTTAGAAGATAGAAGTTAGAAGTTGGAAGATAGAAGATAGAAGATAGAAGTTAGAAGTTGGAAGATAGAAAATAGAAATTAGTCCCGTCCCGTACGTACGGGATCGGAATCCCCGCATCCACTTCGCTCCTGCGGGGCAAGCTGCTCAATCACCGGGTTTCGCTGTGCCCGGATGGTTTCGACTACGCTCAACCACCGGAATCGCTCAACCACCGGGCTACGCTTACTGATCACTGATTACAGATCACCGATCACCCATCACTCACCTCACCACCGTCACACTCCTCTTTAGTGTACTCACTTTCTCAAAATTTATTCATAAAATAATTTCACAGAGTATCACCGTGTTATGCACGACTTGTCCGCCAAGGCGGGAGAGTTGCACAGTGTATATTTTTAGAATT
>JAVEQP010000046.1:20626-29592 GCA_034007585.1 Lentimicrobium sp.
GATCACCGATCACCGATCACCGATCACCGATCACCCATCACCCATCACCCACCTCACACTCCCCCTCAAACCGTTCAGCAACTCACCCAGCCCAGAAAAGCTTACCAAACCGGCACCCTGGTATAATATCTTACGTAAACATGGAAAATCTGTACCTTTGCCTCATGAAACTTGCGGACACCCATACCCACCTCTATCTTGATGCCTTTGACACCGATCGTCAAAAGACAGTAAAACAGGCCATTAATGCAGGGGTAACGCATATGTTTCTGCCGAATATTGACAGCACTTCGATTAAACCAATGCTTTCGCTCTGCGATGATTTTCCTGAAAACTGTTTCCCGATGATGGGACTTCACCCCACTTCAGTGAAAGGGAATTATATGGATGAACTCGCGATGGTGGAAAGCTGGCTTAACAAACGGAAGTTTTACGGGATAGGGGAATGTGGCCTGGATTACTATTGGGACAAAACCTTCGCCATAGAACAGGAATTCGTATTCAGGCATCATGCTGATTTAGCCACGGCTTATAATTTACCCCTGATTGTACATATCCGGGATTCCTTTAATGAAGTGATACGAATATTAAAGGAAATCAATAAGCCTGATTTGCGGGGCATATTTCATTGTTTTTCGGGCAGTGTGGAGCAGGCGCAGCAAGCCATTGATCTGGGTTTCAGCCTGGGACTGGGAGGCGTGATTACCTTTAAGAACAACAAAATGCAGGAAACACTTAAACACATTGACCTGAAACACCTCGTGCTTGAAACCGATGCCCCCTTCCTGGCACCTGCCCCTTATCGCGGCAAGCGCAACGAACCGGCTTATGTTCCCTTAATTGCGCAAAAAGTGGCTGAAATAAAACAGATAAGTCTGCAAGAGGTGGCAGCGGCCACTACAGCCAATGCTTCTGAGCTTTTTGGATTTACCTTTTAATATACGACGCTATGTCAACTGCGGCAACAGATAAAAAAATATTGGTCATCTACACGGGTGGAACCATAGGTATGATTAAAGATCCGGAATCGGGCGCACTTAAACCATTTAATTTTGATGCGCTTTACCAACACATACCCATACTGGAGAAATTTAACTGCCACATTGACAACTGGTGTTTTGATCCCCTGATAGATTCATCGAATATGAACCCGTCTTTTTGGATTCAACTTGCCGGAGTTATAGAGGAGCATTATGAAAATTATGATGGCTTTGTAGTATTGCACGGTACCGATACCATGGCTTATACGGCTTCGGTGCTGAGTTTCATGTTCGAAAACCTCAATAAGCCTGTAGTCTTTACCGGTTCGCAATTGCCTATGGGCGTAATGCGTACCGATGGTCGTGAAAATTTTATCAATGCCATTGAAATAGCATCAGCCTATGAAGATGACACGCCGCTGGTGCCGGAAGTAAGCATTTGTTTCGAAAACCGATTAATGCGCGGAAACCGGACCAATAAATTTAATGCGGAAAATTTTAATGCCTTTCTGAGTGGAAATTATCCCCTGCTTGCGCAGGTAGGCGTGCATATCAGGTATAACCAACAGCATATTTTAAGGCCCAATTTCAAGAAGCTAAAGGTTCACCGCAATTTAGATCAGAATGTAGCTATTCTTAAATTGTTTCCCGGGATTACTGAGAACGTAGTACAGAGTATTTTGCATATTAATGGTCTTAAAGGCCTGATTCTGGAAACCTTTGGAGCCGGCAATGCGCCTACCGATCAATGGTTTCTGCAGGCATTGTCACAGGCCATATCCCGTGGCATTACCATATTTAATGTTACTCAGTGTAAGGGCGGATCGGTTGAAATGGGCAAATATGAAACGAGTGTACAACTTGATACTATAGGTGTGGTGGGCGGTTATGACATAACTACCGAATCGGCGATAGCCAAAATGATGTTCTTGCTGGGCGAAGGCTTTTCGGGGGATGAACTGGCCAAAAAGCTTCAAAGTCCGTTGCGTGGAGAGCTTACCGTTGAATAAAATAACGGGTCGCTGAACGGCCTACAGAAAATAATTGGCATTATTGCATGATTATTTTATGCTGTTAATCAGAAATGTCATATATTTACATCTTGATTTTCACCATTTTTTGAATGAAGAAACGATTATATTTGCAGTCAGTTTTAAAAAAAAAGCGTTTAATCCGTTACAATTCACAATTTATTGTAATTTAGCGCACTGAAAAATCAATAAAGGGCGTATATTTGAGCCTATTACGGAGAGATGGCCGAGTTGGTCGAAGGCGCACGCCTGGAAAGTGTGTATACGCCAAAAGCGTATCATGGGTTCGAATCCCATTCTCTCCGCGCAGTAAAATGAACAATAAACGATTGAAACAATAAACAGAAACAAAACCAAAATCCCTTAAAACAAAATCAATAACAATTAACTATGAAAAAATTAATTGCGCTTTTGACCGTAGCAGGAATGCTCACTTTTAGTGTTACCAGCATAGTTGTGGCTCAGGACCAAACGACCCCACAGACAGAGCAGGTAGCTACCGACACGGCAACCCAAACCACAGCGGCCCCCGAGGTTGCTCCTGATGAAACCCTTGTAGCTGAAGAAGATGCTCCACAATCGTTCCATCAGGTACTGAAACTAAAATTCATTGAAGGATCACCCGGCTGGATGTTTCCGGTATTGCTGGTGCTCATTCTGGGTCTTGGACTCTCCATTGAAAGGATCATTTACCTGAACCTTTCAACCACAAACACCCAAAAGCTGCTTAACAAAGTAGAGACAGCCCTTGAAATGGAAGGCATTGGCGCTGCCAAAGAAATCTGCAAGAACACCCGCGGACCGGTAGCCAGTATCTTTTATCAGGGTCTCGACCGTTATGATGAAGGTCTGGAAATGGTAGAGAAATCTATTGTTTCCTATGGTGGTGTACTTATGGGACGCCTCGAAAACAACCTCTCCTGGATTGGTTTGTTCATCTCTCTGGCCCCCATGCTCGGATTCCTTGGTACCGTAGTAGGTATGGTTGCAGCTTTCGATGCTATTGAAGCAGCCGGTGATATTTCACCAACAGTTGTGGCCGGCGGTATGAAGATAGCGCTGTTGACTACCGTTTTTGGACTTATCGTTGCTATTATCCTCCAGATATTCTACAATTACCTGATTTCGAAAATTGACGGAATTGTAAATTCCATGGAAGATGCTACCATTTCATTCATGGACATTCTGGTTAAAAATAAAACCATCAAAAAATAACCGAGATGCAAGACAGCCCTTTAATTAATATAGGCCTCTACCTGACTTATATACTGTTTGCCATTGCTGCTATAACAGCCATTGCATTTCCATTAATTCAGACTTTTAGCAATTTTAAGAAAGCTAAAGGAGGATTGATTGGCTTCGGTATTTTGTTGGTTGTACTGCTGTTTGCTTATCTGGTTTCGCCTGCTGAAACCGGACTTTTTTATGAAAAGCACGACATCAGTCCGACTGTCTCGAAAATAATTGGCGGAGGTTTAGTTGCCACCTACATCGTATTTGCCGGTGTAGTGATCAGCATAGTATATGCTGAAGTGGCCAAATGGTTTAAATAATTTGTTCCCTCAAAAAAAGGAATAACTATGGCTAGAAAAGTTCCCGAAATTAATGCCGGGTCAATGGCCGACATCTCTTTCCTGTTGCTGATCTTCTTCCTGGTAACAACTACCATGGACGTTGACTCAGGAATAGTAAGGCGATTACCGCCACCTCCGGATCCCACTGCTGAAACACCCGATGTGAAGCAACGCAACGTGTTTAATGTGCTGGTAAATAAAAGCGACCGCCTGTTTGTTGAAAGCCGGTGGGGCGACATCAGTACGCTGCGTAATGAAGCCAAGGAATTCCTCTCGAACCCTCAAAACCGGGAGGACTTACCTGAAAAAAGGATGGAAAACATTCCTGGTCTCGGTGAATTTCCGGTTTCAAAAGGCATTATTTCGCTTAAAAACGACCGTGGCACCTCATACGACATGTATATTCAGGTGCAAAATGAACTCACCGCTGCTGTAAATGAACTGCGGGATGAATTGTCGAGACAAAAGTTCGGAGTTAAATTCGCCGATCTTAGAAGTCAAATGGATATTGACGCGATACAGGCAGCCGTCCCCATGTCAATTTCAGAAGCTGAACCCGAAAATATAGGAGGAGGTAAATAATATGGCAAGATTTAAAAAAGATAAGTCGGGCGAAATGCCTGCCATCAGTACTGCCTCGATGCCTGATATTATTTTCATGTTGCTGTTCTTCTTTATGGTAACCACCACCATGCGTGAGGTAACCCTTAAAGTGAAGGTAAAACCGCCTGTGGCTACTGAAGTGCAGAAGCTAGAAAAGAAATCATTGGTCAGCTTTATTTACATCGGGCCTCCTACACAATCAAAGATTTACGGAACCGAATCACGTATCCAGCTCAATGACAGTTTTCGTACGGTGAACGACATCGCCGAATTCATTTACAATGAGCGTGAAACACGGCCGGAAGCCGACCGTGGTCTGCTCACTACATCACTTAAAGTAGATAAAGATGTAAAAATGGGTGTGGTTACTGACGTTAAACAGGAATTGCGCAAAGTGGGTGCTTTTAAAATCAATTATTCAACACGAAGAAAAGCACCTAAAGCCGAATAATTTTCATAGTTAATGATTTGATACAGACCGGATGCCAATGGGAGTCCGGTCTGTGTTTTTTTATCCTTTCAGGTCAGTAGAAATTCCTGGCCGGTAACGGGAATGCTGACCTGTTGAAAGCCACGGTTTGCCAGATAATTGCGGTAGGCCTGGGCAGCGTCAGTTTCTCCATGAACCAGAAAAATCTGCTTAAGCTGATCTTTATCCTGATATTCCAGAAAATCGGCCATTTCTTTATAATCGCCGTGTCCGCTGAAAGCTTCAATGCTTTCGATGTCAGCTCTTACCGGATGTATGTTCCCAAAAATGGACACTTCTTTGTCGCCACGGACAATACGATCGCCCAAAGTACCTTTGGCACAATAGCCAACGGCAAGCACTGTATTTCGGGGGTCTGAAAGGTTGTTGGCCAGATGATGTTTCACCCTGCCTGCTTCCATCATACCTGAAGCGGAAATGATTACCATAGGTGCATCTGAACTGTTCAGGCTTTTACTTTCACTTGCCTTACGAATATAGTGCAGGGAACCAAACCCGAAAGGATCGGGATCATTTTCCATTACATCTAGTACTTCCTGATTAAAACATTCTGAATGTAGCCGGAATATCTCTGTGGCATTCACCGCCAGCGGGCTATCCACGTATATAGGCACCCTGGGTAGTTTACCTTCATTAAAATAATTGTTTAATACCAGCACCAGTTCCTGAGTTCTGCCAATGGCAAAAGAGGGAATGATTAGCTTACCTTTTTTAACCACACAGGTTTCCCGGACAACGCGCAGCAATTCCTCTTCGGCATTTTGTAATGGAGGATGCAGGCGGTTTCCATAGGTTGATTCGGTAATCAGGTAATCCGCCTGGGGAAATGGGGCAGGTGGACTGAGTAAACGATTATACGGCCGCCCAATATCTCCGGTATAGGCAATCCGGATAGTCTTGCCATCCTCTTTCACCGAAAGGTTAACCACAGCGGAACCCAGCATGTGTCCGGTGTTGGTGAACTGCAGACTCAGGTTTTCATCAATATTGAATTTTCTGTTGTAGGCAACTCCGATAAAGAGTTCGAGACTTTTACGAGCATCTTCAGGCGTATAAAGTGGTTCCACGGCTGGCTTGCCCTGTCGCCTCCGTTTTTTGTTAAAAGTATGCGTATCGCTCTCCTGAATGTGGCCGCTGTCGGCCAGCATAATACTACACAAATCACGGGTCGCATTGGTGCACACCACTGAACCTCTAAAACCGAGGTGATACATGTAAGGAATAAGCCCGGAATGATCAATGTGAGCATGCGTGAGCAGAATGTGGTCTATATCGGCAGGATCAAAAGGCAGGTTGCGGTTCATGGCATCCGTTTCAAGCCCCTTGCCCTGGAAAATACCACAGTCCAGCAAGATTTTCTTTCCATCGGCTGTTTCAATGAGATGCTTGCTGCCGGTTACTTGTTGAACAGCTCCAATAAAGGTAATTTTCATAATTTGTAAGATAAGATACATATTAACGGGGCAATGGACGCTCATTTGTGAAATCCCGCAGGAGATTATTGTTGATCAAAAGTAGTTCAATTCAGCGGTAAATCATGAAAATATAAATAATTTAAGTGGTGGAATTCACTTTTTATTTAAGTTTGGATCAGATTATAGTGTTAATTCGTGAGAATATATGGAAATGACTGCTGCCACAGTGCTAAAGAAGTATTTTGGTTTTGATGCTTTCCGCCTGCATCAGGAAGTTGTAATTGAGAATACGCTTGCCGGCGAGGATTCACTGGTAATTATGCCTACCGGTGGCGGGAAATCCATCTGCTATCAGGTGCCGGCCCTGATGCTACCCGGCGTTACCATTGTGGTTTCCCCACTTATAGCCCTGATGAAAGATCAGGTAGATGCCTTGAAGAACAATGGAGTAGCCGCTGAATTCCTCAATTCATCACAAACTGCTTCGCAACAGGATCGGGTAATCAGTGATTTGCGATCAGGAAAACTCCGGTTGTGTTATGTTGCTCCCGAACGTATTTCAGCCGAAAATGCCATTAAAAACCTGCTGGGTGATACCAAAGTTTCTCTCTTCGCCATTGATGAAGCCCATTGCATTTCGCACTGGGGACATGATTTCAGGCCTGATTATCTGGCTTTAAGTACGCTGAAGTCCCAATATCCTGACGTGCCGGTTATGGCCCTCACGGCCAGTGCCGACAAGGTTACCCGCGATGATATTGTGGCGCAGTTGGGGTTAAGCGGAGACCATCGGTTTATTTCCTCTTTCGATCGTGCCAACATCTGGTATTTTGTGGTGCAGAAGTACCTGATGGATGATTTTTTGCCCGAATACCTTAATCAGCATAAGGATCAGTCGGGTATCATTTACTGTCTTTCACGGAAATCTACCGAAGATATGGCCGAAAGGCTGAAATCCATGGGTTATTCTGCTGCATACTACCATGCCGGCATGGAGCGTAATGCCCGTCACCAGGTGCAGGAGGATTTCATTCACGACAGGGTTAAGATTATTGTGGCTACCATTGCCTTTGGAATGGGCATTGATAAACCCGATGTTCGTTATGTGATTCATGCCGATTTGCCCAAAAATATTGAAAGTTATTATCAGGAAACGGGCCGGGCCGGCCGGGATAACTTACGCGCCGATGCCATTCTTTTTTACAGCAGGGGCGATGTATCCAAGCTCAGCTATTTTATTGACAATGGCACCGATCCGGCGCATGTTGACATTATGCACCGTAAGCTGGAATACATGGTGTCGTTTGCCGAAGCACATCGTTGCCGCCGCCAGCAATTGATGAACTATTTTGATGAAGTGCATCATGGCCATTGTAAATCGTGCGATTATTGCCTGGACAAATACACGGAATATGACGGTACGCTCAATGCCCAGAAAGCATTGTCGGCAGTAGCCCGGCTTAACCAGCGTTTTGGCATAAAAACCACCATAGATTACCTTCGGGGGGCCGATCTCAATAAATTCAGTCCGGAGTTAAAATCACAGAAAACCTGGGGCATTGGCCGCGATTTGAGCGAACCCGACTGGTATGATGTGTTTTCACAACTGCTTCAGCAGGGATTGCTTTCACAAACGGAAGGGCAGTATCCGGTACTTCAGCTCAACGATGAAAGCTGGCAGGTGCTGAAAGGCCAGAAGCCGGTGAGTATGGTAAAAGCCTCCAAAGCTGTTGCTGAAAAGACGGCTGCCTCCCGCAGCCGCGACCAAAATACGGAATTGTTCCAGAAACTGAAATACCTGCGTAAGTTAATTGCAGATTCAGAAGGGGTGCCACCCTATATGGTGTTGGGCGATATATCGCTGATTGAACTTTCGGCTTATTTGCCGCACTCATTGGATGATTTACACCAGATTTCCGGTTTTGGCGATTACAAAATAAATAAATATGGTGAGGAATTTCTGGCAGTGGTGCGCAATTATTGCCAGGAAAATGACCTCCACGGTAATATGCACCTGAAAATGTCGGTTCGCAAAAAGGGAAGGAAACCATCCGGGAGAGTGACTCCAAAACCAGCCAAACCAATTCAGCAGAAAACTGGTTATACCTCTTTGGAACTCTTCCGCCGCGGAAAAACAATCCCTGAAATTGCTGAGGAACGTCAGTTCACCATCAACACCATATATAATCACCTGGTGGGTTTTATTAGGAGTGGTGAGATTAAACCGGAGCATCTGATTGAAAAGTCCAAAATTCCGGCGATTCAAAAGGCGGTTGTTGCCCATGGTACTGCTTCATTGCGGACACTAAAGGAACAATTGGGGGAGGAATATAGTTATGAAGAGATTAAGGTAGTGGTTGAAGGGGTTAAAGCCGGGAAGATATAAATAATCAGCATGGAAAATTCCTTTTTTATTTAGCTATAATATGTTTTTGGTAATTGATTTCCTTTTTTATAGTTTTGTAGGTGGTGATGTTTACACGTTTTGTGCTATGCTAGAAAAAGACAAATAACCGACTATACACTGAATTGAAAAACAGGATAATCCCGCCCATAAATTGCTCTTTTGGGTTTTGCCAACGCACTGAATTAATCCTGGAAAACCAAAAGAGCAATTTCTTTGCCTCTGCCGCTAAAAAAGCTATTTTTGATTTCTAATTTAATGGATTTAATTAATGGATAAAAAAACTAAATATACAGACCTGACATTCTTCACTAACGAGCCTGACAATACAATTCTTGATAGGTTTAAAGCTGTTTTAAAAACAGTTGAATTCTTTGATATACTCGTTGGCTATTTCAGAATAAGTGGATTCCATCGGCTTTATAAATCATTTGAGAATATTGAAAAAATCAGGATTCTGGTAGGTTTA
>JAVEQP010000153.1:0-6111 GCA_034007585.1 Lentimicrobium sp.
TTAACACCCTAACCTCAATCACATGTCAGTATTAATATATGCGGAGCACCGCGACCATAAATTCAATAAAGCAACTTACGAGCTGATTTCGATGGGCAACCGGCTTGCCGGAGAACTCAACACCGATGTGATTGCCTTCACTACCGGTGAGCTAACTGAAGATGAGTTGAAAACCCTGGGCAATTATGGTTGTAAAACCATTTTGCATGCTGCTCAGGATGTATCAGATGATGAAAAACAACTGGCCCGGGTAATTTCCACCGTTGCCGGCGATAAAAATGCCCGTATAGTGCTGATGCCCCATTCCTTCAGGGGGCGTTCGGTGGCCCCCCGCGTAGCAGTGCGCCTTAAAGCATCACTGGCTCAGGCAATCAGTGGATATCCCGTTTCACTCAGTCCTATGGTCGTGAATAAACGTGCCTTTTCAGGAAAAGCACTCCTGGAGGAAACCCTTACAGCCGATATCAGTGTACTTACGCTAACTGCCAATACATTCGGGCTGCATGAAAATGCCGTGGAGCCTGCTATTCAAATACTTTCACTAGATGCGGGAGACACAGCTACCCGCGTTACACAATCAGACGTTCAAAGTGGTAAAGTATTGCTGTCTGAGGCAGACATAGTAGTTTCGGGTGGTCGCGGTATGCGCAGTGCCGACAACTGGAAGCCTTTAGAAGAACTTGCTGAATTACTAGGCGCAGCCACTGCCTGTTCACGACCGGTATCCGACGAAGGATGGCGGCCACACCATGAACATGTTGGACAAACCGGGAAAGTAGTCTCACCAAACCTCTACTTTGCGTTGGGTATTTCAGGAGCAATCCAGCATCTGGCCGGCATAAGCGCTTCAAAGGTAATCGTTGCCGTTAATAAAGACCCCGAAGCACCCATCTTTGGTGCTGCCGACTATGGAGTAGTGGGCGATTTGCAAACGGTATTGCCGCGATTGACCGAAGCGTTCCGAAAGCACAAATCCGGAAGTTGATTATAGGATTTTTCGTGTTTAAGCTGGTAATTCCTGCCCTGGATTAGGAGTGGTTCATGCGTTTAATGATTTCCTTTCTTAGGATAGCCATTGGTCCATGCCATTAAAAGCATACGAAAGTATCCCTGCCTTCAGCATTTTTATTATCCCCGAAAGCCTGAATTTCAAACCACAAGGTCTTTTGTCAAGCACATAATCCAACCAAGCGACAAAATTAATTTGTAATTTTGGCGCTTCTTTATTTCTCCGCTATGGGCGGAAGCCATTAAAACAAGTTTACTTCTGTGGAAACTAAACGCAAATTATATATAGAAACCTATGGTTGTCAGATGAATTTTTCTGACACCCAGATCGTGAATTCCATCATGACAGACCATGATTTTGAAACCACCGATCAAATTAATGATGCTGACTTGATTTTTATAAATACCTGCTCTATCCGCGACAATGCCGAGAAGCGGGTGAGGGCAAGGCTTCAGGAATTTAAACGCTACAAAAAGCAAAAACCAGGCCTCATTATCGGGGTGCTGGGTTGCATGGCCGAACGCCTTAAAGAACAATTGATTGAGCAAGAAAAGATGGTAGATGTAATTGTGGGCCCCGATGCTTACCGCGATCTGCCCCGTTTACTCAATGTTGCTGAAACCGGGCAAAAGGCCATCAATGTGATTCTTTCGGCCGACGAAACTTATGCTGATATAAGCCCGGTAAGGATTGATGGTAGTGGAGTAACGGCTTTCATTTCCATTATGCGTGGTTGCGAAAACTTCTGCTCTTACTGCGTGGTGCCCTATACCCGTGGCCGTGAGCGAAGCCGCGACCCCCAGACCATAGTAGATGAAGCTGCCGCCTTATTTATGGAAGGGTACCGTGAAGTTACCCTGCTTGGGCAAAATGTAAATTCCTATCGTTGCAGCGATGACAGTGGTTTCCCTGAATTAATGGCCAGGGTGGCAGCCATTGATCCTGCACTCAGGGTAAGATTTGCCACTTCACACCCCAAAGATTTGTCAGACAATTTATTGCAAACCATGGCTGCCTGGCCTAACATCTGCCGGTCTATCCATTTGCCGGTGCAATCGGGTAGTGATCACATGCTTAAACGGATGAACCGGAGATACACCCGGAACTGGTATCTGAACCGCATACAAGCCATCAGGCAATTTCTGCCCGACTGTGCCTTATCCACAGATATTATTTCGGGTTTCTCTTCAGAAACAGAAGAGGATCATCAGCAAACGCTTGATTTGATGAGAGAAGTAGGCTACGATTATGCCTATATGTTTAAGTATTCAGAGAGACCAAATACGCTTGCTGCTAAAAAATACAAGGATGATGTTCCGGAAGAAGTTAAAAGTCGTCGCTTAAGGGAAATCATCGACCTGCAGCAGGAACTTTCCCTGCTCAGCAATCAGAAAGATGTCGGTAAAACTTTTGAAGTACTGGTTGAGAATGAATCAAAAAAATCGAAAAAGGAGTTATCGGGACGCAACAGTCAGAACAAGGTGGTGGTTTTTCCAAGGATTAACCATCAACCCGGCAATTATGTCAGGGTTAAGATAACTGCCTGCACGCCTGCTACACTCCGTGGTTTTATAGTGGATGAATAATTTGAACAGTTTATACCGTTTTTGCGAACCTTAATCGTTTTATTTTGTTTGAAGTCGGGGAAACAGCTTAATTCTTAACTTTACCCAAGATTTACCGGCAAAACTCTCAAATATTAAATTATTTTTGCAGTAATTAAATAGAATGCTGAACCCTATCGCTTTCTTTATCCTTATTCATTAAGGAATAGAGCACTTTTTGTGTTACTTTTACACGATTAAGTTATAAATATATTCAACCTTTTAATTTAAAAAAAACCAATAGAACCAGGATGAAACGTTACATTATATTTTTGATGGTTGCACTGGCATTCAGTTCCTGTGTATCCTTAAAGAAAATCAGGTACATTCAGGATGCCAGGGATAAACAAAATGTAGAATTTTTAAACGAGGCCATTTCCGATTACAAGGTGCAGCCTGGCGACAACCTCTACATTGACATAAAGAGCCTTGACACCAAAAATATGAACCCATTCCAGAATGCACCCTCAGGGTCCTACCAGATGAACTCTGATGCAGGCATATACCTGAACAGCTATAATGTAAGCGATTCGGGATACATTGACTTCCCGGTAGTTGGGAAGATTTTAGTAAAAGGATATACTGTTTCCAATGTAAAAGAACGTTTACAGACTGTGATTGATGAGTATTTTCAGATGACTACGGTAACGGTAAAACTGGTCAGTTTTAAAATCAGCCTTTTGGGCGAAGTGGCCCGGCCGGGTACTTATCAGGTTTATCAGAGCAGTATCAACATATTTCAGGCCGTTAGTACTGCAGGAGACCTGAACGAGTTTGCCGACCGCTCAAACGTGAAAATTATCCGAAAAACAAAAAATGGCTCTACCATTCACAACATCAATCTGCTTTCCACCCAAGTGCTTGAGTCACCTTATTACTATCTGCAACCTGAGGACATTATTTATATTGAACCCATGCACGGGAAAAACTTTACGTTTACTGCTTTTCCCTATGCCATTATATTTTCAACCATCTCAACTACCCTGCTCATCCTGAATTTCCTTAAATAACCGTAAACGACGTGGACAATTACATTAAAGAAATGAATCAGGAAGAATCAATTGATTTCAAACAATTGTTCTTCAAATTTTACCGCTACTGGTATTTCTTCATCATCACCATATTTATTGCACTGATTATTGCTTTTCTGTTCAATAAATATACTGAGCCTATTTATAAGGTCAGTACCACGGTAATGATAAAGGACGATAAGTCTGGCTTCGATCCGCAAGCCATGCTCGGATTGGGCAGTATGAAAAACGCCCAGCGCCTGGAAAATGAAATCGGGGTGCTTAAGTCAAGGACACTGGTAACGCGCGCCATTAAGGAGTTGAACTTTGATGTCTCCTATTTTATGGAAGACAATTTCATTACCCGTGAAATGTACATGAACGCTCCATTTACCGTTGTATTCGATACAGCCATTCCACAACCTACGGGCATTAGATTTAACATGCAGATATTACCCAACAACAAATTCAGCTTGTCAACGGAAGGCGAATCAGCCACACTCTATAAATTTTCAAATCATCAGAAAATAGAAGACATCAGTGGAAAGGTCTCATCCAGTGGAAAATATGAATTTGGTCAGGAGATTAAAGGGAAGTACTTTAACTTTAAGGTTATTCTGAATACCAATTTTGACCCGAAGAAACACATGGAAAAAAACATGTTCTTTTTCTTCAACCAGGCTGCTGATCTCGTAAAACAACTTTCGGGTTATACCATTGAACCAATTAACCGTGAAGCATCTATCGTTGAAATTTCAATGAAGAGCACCAACAGTCAAAAAGCGGCCGATTTCCTCAATAGTCTTACCACCTCTTACCTTCAGCGAAGTCTGGAAAAAAAGAATCAGATTGCGACGAATACCATCAATTTTATTGATGATCAGTTGCTTGGTATTACTGATTCATTGCAGATGGCTGAATCCAATCTGCAACAATTCCGTACCACCAACGAAGTGATGAACCTTGATTTCCAGTCGCAGCAGGTGTTCACCATGATGAATGCATTGCAGGACAAGAAAGCGGAACTGATGGTAAAAAATAAATATTATCTCTATCTTCGTGACTATATAAAAACGAATGAGGGTATTGATAATCTGACTGTTCCCTCGAGCATGGGCATTGATGATCCCATACTTACTCAGCTAATTAATGAACTTACCCGTATTTATGCTGACCGGGGCGAAGCTTTGCTGATGGCAAAAGAAAAAAATCCAATCATCGGCTCTTACGACGACAGGATTAAAATGATTAAAAAGACACTAGAAGAAAACATCAAAAACATTGTAAACACCTCCAACATTGCCATTCGTGATATTGATTCCCGCATCAGCCAGCTTGATTCGCGCATTAACCGCTTGCCGGGAACCCAGCGGGCTTTAATAGGCATTGAGCGTAAATTTAAACTCAATGACGCTATTTACACCTTCCTGTTGGAAAAGCGTTCTGAAGCTCAGATTACCCGCGCATCAAACATGCCTGATAATGAGGTAATTGACTCAGCCATCATGGAGGAACAGGCCCCGGTATTTCCTAAAAAAACCCTCAATTATACCATAGCTCTCTTGCTTGGATTATTGTTTCCGGTAGTTTACGTATTAGGTAAGGATTATTTTAACGATAAAATCATCGATAAAAAGGATCTTGATAGTCTCACCTCTTTACCCCTGCTTGGACACATAATACACAATACGCGCGACAGTCAGATAGTGGTGGCTGAATATCCCAAGTCAAGTATCTCGGAATCGTTTCGCTCCATACGCACCAACCTGAGGTTTTACGATCAGAATAAAGATAAACAGGTTATACTGGTCACCTCAACCATGGTAAGCGAAGGAAAAACTTTTACCGCCATGAACCTGGCATCTATTTTTGCTCTTTACGGCCGCAAAACCCTGCTTATGGGTTATGACCTCCGTAAACCCAAAATTTACCAGGATTTCGGATTGTCAAACACTGAAGGTATAAGCTCATTCCTGATTAACCGAAATGATATTAACAGCATCATTCAGAAATCGCCCCTCGACAATCTTGATGTGCTCATGGCCGGACCAGTGCCCCCTAACCCGGCTGAACTCATTGCTTCTCCCAAGAATGATGAACTCATGGAGAAATTAAAGGAAATGTATGATTTTATCATCATTGACACCCCACCTGTTGGATTGGTTACCGATGCTTTCCTATTGATGAAATACACGGATGTCAACATTTACGTTGTGCGCCAGAATTATACCAATAAAAAAGTATTTGGCTCCATTATTGCCGACATTGAACAACGTAACATTCCCAATATGACCATTCTGGTGAATGATGTGAAGATGGATAAAAACTCCTATGGCTACGGTTATGGCTATGGCTATGGTTACGGCTACGGTTATGGATACGGTTCGGGCTATGGTTATGGTTATTATACCGACGATCAGGAACCGGGCAGCAATAGCGTAGTGGACAAAATGTTTAAAAAATCCTGACACTATTTCTTTTAAAATAA
>JAVEQP010000154.1:0-2054 GCA_034007585.1 Lentimicrobium sp.
CTTTGGTCCAAAAAACACCTTTTGCATAAGCCTCAGGGCGTAAATTACCGAAACGATCAAACCCAGACTGGCAAGAACGCCCCACAACGGGTTGGAAAGGTAGGTCCCCAAAAGAATCATAAATTCGGCCACAAAGTTGGCGAGTGCGGGCAATCCCAGGGAGGCCATTACAAAGACATAGGAAAAGCCACCCAATCCCGGCATATCATCCCAAAGCCCGCCCATGTTCTTCAGCTCACGGGTATGCAACCTTTCCTGAATAATTCCCGCAATTACAAACAAACCACCTGTACTCAGTGCATGGGCAATAATCTGCATTACCGCTCCCCTGAAGGCAATACCATTAAACGCATATATCCCAATTATAATAAATCCCATGTGGCTGACACTGGTGTAAGCCACAAGCCGTTTTAAATCGGTTTGGGCAAATGCCAGTTTTGCTCCGTACAAAACGCCTGCAACACCAACAGCCATAGCAAAAGGAGCAATACTAACGGACAATTCCGGAAAGAGCGGAATTACAATCCGGATTAAACCATAAACCCCGGTTTTCAGCATGAGCCCGGCCAGAATAATGCTTCCTGCCGTGGGGGCTTCGGTGTGTGCATCGGGGAGCCAGGAGTGCAAAGGGATTGCCGGTATTTTCACCCCGAAGGCAATCAGAAACCCCGCCATGAAAAGACCGGCCCAGGAAGCACTTGAGGCGTACTTGACTAGCTCGATAATGTCGAAAGTATATACTCCGGTTATTCCTGCGTGATGAAAATATAGACCCAGAATAGACAATAACATCAACAATCCGCCACCCTGGGTAAACAGAAAAAACTTGTACGAAGCATACACCCGGTTTTCATGCCCCCAAATCGCAATCAAAAAGTACATGGGTATCAGCATCACTTCCCAGAAAAAGTAAAACAGGAAAAGATCTTCGGCAAGAAAAACACCGGAGATACCGGCCAGAATAAACAATATATTGAAATGAAAAAAACCTGTTCTGTGTTCTATTTCCTTCCAGGAGATCAGAACAGAAAGAATTCCCAATAGATTAGTGAGCAACAGCAAGAGCAAACTTAAGCCATCCATGGCGAGGTGAAAACGAATACCCAAAGAAGGAATCCATGCGCGATCGAATTCCAGAAACCACTGATTGCTTGCGCTTACATCGGCCAAAGCCCTGCTTTGCAACCAAATCAGGATCAACAGCACGCTCGTGACCAGAAGCGCTACCAGGGCAATCCACCGCGGGGCTTCTTTATGCCAGCTGCCGGCCACCCAGGAAATTAATCCTGAAAACATCAATATGCCAAGAATCCATGCCAGTATCATAAGAATAGAATTATTGTAATACCAAGAATTACTCCACCTGTGATGAAGGCCAGATACCATCTCAACCTACCGGTTTGCGTAAGGAGAGCCCAGTCATTCAATCTGCTCATCAAGCTTGCTATGCCGTTGTAAAAAGAATCAATGAAATCTTTTTTATTAATCTTTGCCAGAAAAACATAAGGCCGTACAAAAATTACATCGTAGATTTTATCAAATGCCCAACCGTTAAACCAAAAATTATAAAGGAAATTCCCTATTGCAGTTTGCTTGATGCCATAGGTAAGTTTTGGCTTTCGTACGTAGAAATACCATGCTGAAAAAATTCCTCCAAACACGACCAGTCCGGAAACAACAGGTAGAATAAATTCCAAAGCTGCGACTTCCGGATGATTGAAGGCAGGCAGGCTGAAAGCCATAAATTTAGAGAAAAGGTGAAGGGGTGACATTTCGATATAACCTGCGACAATTGAAAGCACCGCCAAAACGACCAATGGAATATTGAATGCTTTTGAACTAATATGTTCAGGCTTGGTCTTCATTTCGCCAAAAAAGGTAAGAATTACCATGCGCGATGTGTACAATGCGGTGAGGCCAGCTCCTACAAGTCCGGCAATCCATAAAACAATTCCGGCCTGCGGAAAAAGGAAGGCATCCATTAGGATTTTGTCTTTACTGAAATAACCGGCCGTAACCAATGGTAAAGCCGAAAGGGAAGCAGCCCCGGCAAT
>JAVEQP010000154.1:2154-6100 GCA_034007585.1 Lentimicrobium sp.
TATTTCATTGATATTCAACGTGCCAAAAGAGCGGAATAGAAAGAACAGACCGATTGCCATGGCTGTATCTCCTATACGGGTTACAATCAGGGCTTTTTGGCCGGCGAATCCATTTTCAGGAACTTTGTACCAATACCCAATCAAAAGATAGGAACACAAGCCAACGCCTTCCCAACCCAGATACAGTAGGAGCAGATTATCGGCCATAACCAGAATCAACATGGAGGCCATAAACAGATTCATCCAAGCGAAATAACGGACGATTCCATCATCATCCTTCATGAAAAATGCGGAATAAAGATGAATGAGAAAGCCAACAAAACATACCGTAAAAACAAAGACCATGCTCAGGCTGTCGAGATAAAACCCAAAGTTGGATGAAAATCCGGGGACGTCAATCCACGTTCCAAGTTCCTGCTTGAAGACCTGGCTGGTACCAAGGCCAGAAATGAACTCAATACCAATTAGAATACTTATAAGGGCACTTAGGGCAACCGTGGAAACGCCAATGGTGGATGAAACTTTGGGCGAAAGCCACTTACTCCCTATGCTCAGAATAAGAAATCCGGCAAGCGGCAAAAAAGGTATGGTCCATAGTAAGTTCTGCATCCTTAATTCGGTTTTATTTTACTCACTTCGTCGGCATTCATTGTTTTAAGATTATGATAGATCCTCAGTATAAGTGCGAGCCCTACGGAAACTTCTGCTGCTGCCATAGTAAGGATGAATATGAACATCACTTGTCCGTCGGCCTGCATCCAATGGGCGCCAGCAACAACAAAGGCAAATCCGGCGGCATTTAGCATGATTTCGACAGAAAGCAGCATGTAAATCAGGTTTTTGCGCATCAGCACACCTGCCAGTCCAATAATAAACAACAGCGTGGCAACAATAAGCGCATGTTCCATCGGCACATTCATCATATTGCACCTCCTTTTTCTTCTTGTAAATAACGATGTTGTATCGGATCTTTTCTTTTCCCCAGATGGTAAGCGCCAACAATTCCGGCAGTGATAAGAAGTGCGGCCAGCTCCACTCCAATAATATATTTTCCATAGAGGGCAATTCCAACCTCTTTAGGACCAATCTCACTCCCGGTAAGGAAGCCGCTTTCGGAAGAAGTGATGAGCAGTATTACTTCTACCCCAAGTATGAGCGCTAAAATTGAAGGGCCAATCCAGACAGCCGGACGCATCCAGGTTTTCTGCAGCCTTTCCGCTTCTTCTCCCAGGTTTAGCATCATGGTCACAAAAACGAACAAAACCATGATTGCGCCGGCGTAAATAATAACTTCGAGCGCAGCAACAAAGACGGCTCCGAGGACGAAAAATATCACCGCCACCGATAATAGGGATATGATCATGTAAAGCAACGCACTGAAGGCATTTTTCCGTGAAATGACCATCAGGCTGGAGAAAATCGCGACGATTGAAGATATGTAAAACGCAGCGGTCATGGCAACAGGGTTTTAAAATCTGTTGGCTTGTCTTCATTCAACGCTTCCCCTTTTCCTTTGCCGCCAATGGCCATTCCGGAAACATTGTAATAGTTGTATCCGTGGTATTTCCCCTGACCGGAAATAAGCAGATCCTTTTTTTCATACACCATATTATTCCGGTCGTATTCACTCATTTCAACATCAGGCGTGAGCTGAATAGCATAGGTAGGGCAGGCATCTTCGCAAAGGCCGCAAAAAATACAACGGGAAAAGTTAATCCTGAAAAATTCAGGGTAGCGTCTTCCGGTTTCATCTTCGGTTGCCTGGAGCGAAATGCAATCCACCGGACAAGCCGCCGCACACAAGTAACAGGCAACACAGCGCTCCCCTCCATCGGGATCACGACTTAGGATAATTCTTCCCCTATATCGTGGAGGCAGAGCAATCTTTTCTTCAGGATATTGAACAGTAACTTTCTTTTTGAACAAGTGTGTAAAGACAATCCACAAGCTTTTTAAAATACTAATCATATGCTGAGATTTTCATTGTGTAACAATTAATTTCCATTCAATTCCCAATCATCAAAACAACTGCCCCGGTAATGAGAATGTTAAGCAGAGCAATGGGCAACAGTATCTTCCATCCGTATCCCAGCAATTGGTCGTAACGCGGACGGGGCTGCGAACCCCTGAGCAGGATAAAAATGGAGATAAAAACAAAAGTCTTGATAAAGAACCACACTACGCCGGGTAAAAATGAAGGGCCAAGCCAGCCACCAAAAAACAGGGTAGTTATCATGGAGGATATCAGAATAATCCCCAGATATTCGCCTACGAAAAACATCCCGAATTTCATCCCCGAATATTCGGAGTGATAACCCGCCACCAGCTCAGCTTCGGATTCAGGAATATCGAAGGGAAGCCGGTGCGTTTCGGCAAGGCCGGCAATGAAAAACACCACAAAGCCGGCAAATTGCGGGATAACATTCCAAAGTCCTCTTTGCGCTTCAACAATTTCGCGGAGATTAAAAGAGTTGGCGAGCATAACCACACCCATAAGCGACAATCCCATGAACACCTCATAGGTAATCATTTGTGAAGCTCCCCTCATGGCTCCAAGCAATGAATATTTATTGTTGGATGACCAGCCGGCCAGCACAATACTATAAGCACCCAGGGCCGACATTGCCAGAAAAAACAGCAGCCCTATATTAAGGTCAGCCACAATAATTGCCGGACTAAATGGAATTACGGCAAAACTCATCAGAATGGTAAACACGGTTATCATGGGGGCCACAACAAATATCACCCGATTGGTAAAAGGAGGAATCCAGTCTTCCTTGAAGAAAATCTTTATCACATCGGCCAGGGGTTGCATCAGGCCTAAGGGTCCTACCCTGTTCGGTCCCTGCCTGTCCTGAGCCCAGCCCAACAGCCTGCGCTCATACCATATAAGGCCGGCCGCCAGCGATAAAACCACCACCAGCACGCCCAAAACAATCCATATCCAGTACACATTGCCTTCCATAAACATTCTCTATTTTTATAGATTCAGTTAAATCAATGTTCTTCTTACTTATACCCGCAGCGTTCAATTCAAACGCTCAGGTTTTGCCATTCTTCCAATTCAACAAATGGCATTTGCTCCAATCCGATAGTTATTCCAACACAATCCTCAGGAATTTCATCTGAAAATTGCAATTGAATCCCTGTATTATTATTGCCTTTGGCAGGACGTACCACCGTTGATTCGTCCCATCCCATTTTTTTGGCAGATTCAGGGTTTATCCCAAGGTAGGGCAAGGGAGCAAGCTCCTTAATCCCTCCTTCAACCACACTCAGTTCATCAGAACCAAAAATATGATACAGCGGAAGCACCTTCCATTTCCCCTTCGGTTTATCCTTCTGAGGTTTGTTATCGTCCACGTCCATTTTGTAATATTGTCCACGCACATTTCCGGAGGCTGTATTTTTGAAAATGCACAATTGTGGAATTTCCCGCCGAAGTTCACCTCCAATTTCAATCTGATATTTATTGATGGCTTGAACGGAGTTCCAACCCGGGCTCCAGAAAAATGGCGTTAACGGCGCAGCAGGCGTTCCGTGAAATCCTTCCATGCTGAAACTCATCGGACTTTCGTGGTCTTTTGGCGGCGTGGGCTCGTGAACTGTTTCATTGGCATGTGTTGCAGTCCTTCCGCTATAGCGATGGGGTTCGCGCGCAACTTTTTGAGCGCCTTCTCGGAAAGCTAATGGTGTAATATTTGCCGCAAGCCTCTTGAAAACAGGGTAATCTTTTTCAATGGCTTCCCCATAATCAAAAATATTTTTCAATCCTGCCAACGGGTTTGCATCCACACTTTCAGAAAGCATTTGAACCCATTCCTGTGCGGAGCGAACTTCGCCCTCTTCCTGTACAAACACTTTGTAAAACCGCTGAACCCGTCCTTCGTTGTTGACCAGATGTCCATCCGATTCATAAATTGTTCCTGCAGGAAGGAGGTAATCC
>JAVEQP010000047.1:0-17461 GCA_034007585.1 Lentimicrobium sp.
GGCCCTGAAAGGGCGAAAGGCGACAAACCCAGGGTGTAGCCCTGGGTTATAGAATGCGACTTCACCTCTAGCCCTGTAAGGGCGCAATCCTTCGCTAAATGTAAAACTCACCCCTGATAGTGTTAGGCCAGGATCGGTGCGTGTATCTCATCTTTCATCCCTGACTAAAAAAAGCAATCAAACCCTAACCGGGGTTGCGGTGTTTTTTTTTAAGCCCTGAAAGGGCGAAAGGCCACAACCCAGGGTGTAGCCCTGGGTTATAGAATGTGACTTCACCTCTAGCCCTGTAAGGGCGAAATCTTTCGCTAAATGTAAAATTCACCCCTGATAGTGTTAGGCCAGGGTCGGTGAGTGTATCGCATCTTTCATCCCTGACTAAAAAAAGCAATCAAACCCTGACCGGGGTTATTGCTTATCCCTCTTTCCGCACCACTTCAATGGTGAAATTGGCTACCAGCGCTGCCAGGGCGCCTACTGCTGCAAGCACCGGCGCAAGCAATGCACCCACGATGCCAACATTTACCGGAATTTCGAGATAAGTCTTTCCCTCTTCATTTTTAATAATGATGCGGGTCACATTTCCCTGATGGATGAGTTCCCTGATTTTGGCGAGCAGTTCTTCGCCTTTTACTTTAAATTCGCTTTTTGTTTCCATTTTTATGTTTATATGGCCACTAAGACACCAGGACTCGAAGATACACTAAGAATTTTGAAGGTTAATCCAAAAAGTCTTAGTGTCACTTGGTGACTTCGTGCCTTTGTGGCAATTAGGTTTAGATTGAAGCCATGTTTATTTTTTTAGCCACGAAGACTCTAAGATACAAAGGCACACGAAGTTATTTTTAAAAACGATATTTCACCCAAAGGAAGGTAGAATATGAAGAAGTCTTCAAAAAAGTCTTAGTGCAACTTAGCGTCTTTGTTCCTTGTGGCATTTTGCCCTTGTTAATTAAACGCAAAAAAGCACTGTCGGTTACACACCGGCAGTGCCCATTTAGCAAAAAGTATTCCTTTTTTATCGGTTAGATGCTGGTACTGATGAGGAAAGTTGCCGCAAAAGCAATAATGGCATACAACTCAGGGAATACCGCAAGAATAAGGGTATTACCAAAAACATCATGGCCGGCACCGATGGCAGCAATTCCATTGGCACACACCTGCCCTTGTTTTATTGCCGAAATCAGGGCAACAAATCCCAGCACGAGACCGGCTCCAAAAATGGCAATAGCCTGTGCCAGCGTAATCTGAGGGGTCAGAAATCCCTGAAGGATAAAATATCCCATAAATCCGTAAAGTCCCTGAGTACCGGGCAAGGCACTGAGTACAAGGAAATTACCAAATGCATCGGGATTCTTCTTCAATGCGCCCAGAGAAGCATTTCCTCCAATGGATACACCGAAAACACTGCCGATACCGGCCAATCCAATCATGAGGCCAATGCCAAGGTAAGCTACAACAATAGGTTCCATAGTTTAGTAATTAGGTATTGATTTGACTTAGGTTAATTTTCTGAAAGGGTGATATTTTTTGCCGCCTCCACTGAAGCCGGCATTTTTGTAAAATTCAACAAAGGTAAGGCGCATAGGATGCACAAAGGCGCCCAGGCTTCCCATAAACAAATTGATGCTGTGACCAATAATCAGGATGATGACCATAAAGATGGCCCCAAAAAAGCCACCTGACACTGACATAGCCAGACTATTAAATACAAAGCCGAGAATGGCGGTGGCAATCCCTAGCGCAAACAGCCGGATGTAGGACAACAAATCGCCCAGAACACCGGTAACCATATTATAGGTATTCCACAAACCCAACCCCAAATTGATGAAAATATTTTTGCCGGGCGAATTTAAAAACAATATCATCACCCCACTGATACCCAGAATAACATAAAGCAGAGGTTTCAGGGTGTCCATGGGTACACCGGCAAATTTACTTAACCCTACGATGGCGGCAATTCCCACAAACAGTAGAATCCAGCCGATGGTAGATAGCGCATACTTTATGCCGAACTGCACGGTTTCGTTGGCCGCTTTAACACCCATCCCAAAGAGTATCTGGATGCCGCCCAAAACAAGCGCCATGGCGAACAAAATGTTGTTCATATCGGTGTTGTTGGCTAAATAAAAGGCCTGTAAATCACGATAAACGGGAAGATTGGTCTCATACAAAGCAATTCCAAAGAAACTTCCACTGATAATGCCAAATATAAAAGTGGATATCCCCAGATACGAAATCAGGGAGGCAATAGGCTTCATATCCTTGGAGACTTTGCGTTTTGCAAACAAGGCCGCCAGAGTGAGAAGAATACCATAACCGGCATCCCCAATGCAAAAGCCGAAAAAGATGGTATAGAAAGGAGCGAAAAACGGGGTGAGGTCGAGTTCGCGGTAGTTGGGCAGTGCGTATAGCTCGCCGAGCACTTCAAATTTGCTTGCAAAACCTTTGTTTTTCAACAAAATAGGCACTTTATCACCAGGAATGGGCGATTCTTTGAGATAAACCACACTCTGGGCATCCAGAAATTTGTCGAGAACTTCAGCGGCCCCTGCTGGAATCCATCCTTCGAGGATGCTCAGGCGTTCATCAGCAACTTTCTCTGTGGTTTCAAAGGCCTTTTTCAGCTCGGCATCTTGCAAAAGCTCTTGTTCGTAGCTGTGCAGGGTAGGAATATACCATTTTGCTATTTCAGTTACCCGACCATTCAATTCAATCTGGCGCTTCTCTAACGCAAGTTCCTGTTGTTCTATCTGGCTCAACGAACGGGCTGGTACTTTTACTTCATCGGCATTAAAATCTGCCGGCATCTCTTTGCCCTGATCCACTACGGCAAAATAAACCAACCCGGCATTCTGATTGATTTCAAAGATCGATTCATTGTCAGACAAATCCTGCTTCCAATCTCTCAATGGCGTGATAAAGAGTCTGATTTTGAATCCTTTTTCTTCAAGATCATGGATTTGGTCTGGTGAAAAATCGCCCCAGGGCTCCACTTCGGCAATTTCTTTAGTCAGGAGCGCCTTTTGCTGGTCAATCCGGGCATATTCGGCCTGTATTTCTTCAAGTTCAGCCACAATGGTGGCTGCGTCGGCTTTTTTTTCATTTAGCTCGGGCTGAACTTCTCTGGAATCGAGAAAACGAATCAGTTTATTCACTTCTTCTGCCCTTTGGAATCGGGCCAAAACATCTTCGGTAACCGAACCTTCCCGTTCAATAATATGCACCACGCCTAGTTCACGAAGCTTCAGCAGGAAGTCATCGTACTCTTTGTGATACACCAGGAAGGAATATTTTCGCATAGGAACAATCATAAAGCCTCCTCCTCCATCCTTTGCTGACGGTCTTTAACAATTTTCTGGGCCGACTTGGAGAGGTTCTCCTCGTCTTCCATAAATCGTTTGATTTTTAAAATGGCCTCTTCATAACCGGGAATCTGCACTTTTTCGTACAGGTTTACTTTTTGAGTGGTTTTGCGGCGGGCATGCTCTAACAGGGCCATTTTGCGGTTAAAAAATTCACTCTCAATGCCAATGCTTGCCAATTTTTTAACAATACCAACGCCTTCGATAAACCACGAGGGTTTATTAAACAGGCTAAATTCTTCCATTCGGAACTTTACATCTTCGAGCACCGGAATACGCACGCCGGCAATTTTGCGAACAGAAAGTTCCACATCTTCTACTTTTACCAGGCTCATATCAAACTCTCCCCACAACCTGACCATTCCCTGGTAACTGGCAACGGCATCTTCGAGTTGCTGGTTCAAAGCCTGGGCTTTATCTTTGGCCTTTTTAACCTCCATACGCAGGGCAGCCTCCTTGTTTTTGATGGTGGGTAAAGCCCGAACCCTCATCTTCAAGTGCTTGTTGAGGTCCTGCAAAGAGGTTTTGTTATATTGAAATTTTATAGCCATTGTTTTTGCTTCTTCTAAATGTGAACGTTTGTTCAGAATTTGTAACCAACATTAAACGCGACTGAAGTGGCACTTGCGTCTTTCGAAATGAATTGTTTGTCGTAATTTAATTCCGTAAACCCGAAGTAAAAAGTACTTATAAGAGCCTCAATTACAATTCCTTTGGTTCTCCTGATGGGAAGAATAACTCCTAATCCTGCACCAGCATCAAGATTGTTGCCCAACATTAATCCAATATTGGCTTTAATATAAGGCGATATGCGGGTTTTTAGCGGATAAAAGCGGTAGTCGAAAAGTACTGAAGGCAATATTTCAGCACTATACTGGAAATCATTTGTTATTTTAAATTCCAACGCCGCGCCAAATGCCGACATGGAGGTTAGTCCCTTACGAAAAGTAAATGCCTGCCCAAGGCGATAGTAGTCCGCAGTATAACGGGTAAAGCCGAAGGCATATCCTCCGTAAGCGTAAAATTCAATATTGGGATTTCGCTTAGACTTTAGTTTTTTACCTGTTAATGAATCCTCACCGGCAAATCCATTACCCGGCTCTGCGCTGAAAACAGCGGGGAGCAACAGTAACATAAGTGCGGTAAATATCATTAACTTCTTCATAAAACAACTTTAATCTTTAGGCCAGTATAAATCCACAAACTCTTGTTTAATTCCCACTTCTGCTTTGCTGAAATGTTTTCCAAACAACTCCCAGGCTTTATCGAGCATGGCTGTGGTATCAATATTAACATCAATAGCCAGCAGATCGTTTGAATAATCTTTCGCGAAACTTAGGGTACGCTCATCATAATCGGTGAGGTCGAAACCATTTTCCAGTTTGGTTTTGGCGTTGGCTGCATCGGCATACAAACGTACCGCAGCATTCATCACCTGAGGGTGATCGGCCCGGGTTTGAGTACCAATAACCAATTGCTTCAGCCTCGAAAGAGAACGGAAGGGGTCAACGATTACCTTTCCGATATCAGAATCACGGCGCAGGAACAACTGTCCTTCAGTAATATAACCCGTATTGTCGGGGATGGCGTGCGTAATGTCGCCACCCGATAAGGTAGTTACCGCGATAATGGTGATGGAGCCACCTTCAGGAAACTGCACCGCTTTTTCATATATTTTGGCCAGATCGCTGTAGAGTGAACCCGGCATACTGTCCTTGGAAGGAATCTGGTCCATGCGGTTGGATACAATACTCAGTGCATCGGCGTAAAGCGTCATATCGGTGAGCAGTACCAGTACGGTTTGCTTTTTGTCGAAAGCGAAATATTCGGCAGCAGTAAGTGCCATATCCGGCACCAGCAAACGCTCTACCGGTGGATTTTCCGTGGTGTTTACAAAGCTGATGATTCGGTCGAGGGCACCGGCATTATCGAACACCTGCTTGTAATACAGGTAGTCGTCGTTGGTCAGTCCCATCCCGCCAAGGATAATTTTATCGGCCTTCGCCCTAAGGGCTACCATAGCCATTACCTGATTAAATGGTTGATCGGGGTCGGCGAAAAAGGGTATTTTCTGACCGGTTACCAGGGTGTTGTTCAGGTCGATGCCGGCAATACCCGTGGCAATAAGCTCGGAAGGTTGTTTACGACGCACCGGATTTACCGACGGGCCGCCAATCTCGCGTAATTCACCTTCCACTTCCGGTCCGCCATCAATGGGATGACCATAAGCGTCAAAGAACCTGCCTGCCAGTTCATCGCTCACCTTCAATGCCGGAGGGTTGCCGGTAAAAATCACTTCGGCATTGTTGGGAATACCTTCAGTACCCGAAAAAATCTGCAAGGTCACGATATTGCCCTGAATTTTTACCACCTGGGCCAGGCGTCCGTTAACGGTTGCCAGTTCGTCATAACCAATGTCCGTTGCCTGTATGGAACAGGTGGCTTTGGTAATCTGGGTAACTTTGGTATATATCTTCTTAAATCCGCTGGTTTCCATTAGGCCACTTTCTTTTCGTTGATGATTGCTTCAAGCTCGGTTTCGTACTTTTTGAAATCCTCGCTCTTATATTCTGAATAGTTCATCTGTTTAAATACGTTGATGATACGCTTAAAGTAAGGGTTGACTGCTTCAAAACCTTCAAAATCAAAGTCGGTATTGCAGACGTCCAGAACTTTTAGCAGCATTTCCCGCTGCCGTTCAATAGGGGTAGAAGCGTCAATATCGTCAAAAGCATCCTGCTGAAGAATCACAAAGTCAATAACTTCCGATTTCCAGTAGCGCAGATGATAATCTATGGGCACTCCATCATCACCCAGGATGTTGATTTGTTCATACACTTCCCGACCTCGGAGCAGAATGTTTTTGGCATCCAATACTTTGTCGAGCCAGCCGGGACTAATATGCTCGGCCAGGTACTCCTGTAATTCGGGATATTCAAGATATTTTGAATAACTGTCGATGGGGTCCACCGCGGGATAACGCTTACTGTCAGCGCGCTGTTGCGAGAGCGCATAAAAGCAGCGGGCTACTTTTTTGGTTGATTCGGTTACCGGCTCTTTCAGGTTACCCCCTGCCGGTGATACGGTTCCAATAAAAGTAATGGAGCCGGCCTCGCCATTGCGCAGGTTTACGTAACCGGCGCGGGCATAGAAGCTGGAAATAATGGCCGGGAGGTCCATGGGGAAAGCGTCGGGTCCGGGAAGTTCTTCCATTCGGTTCGACATTTCGCGTAAAGCCTGTGCCCACCGTGAAGTGGAGTCGGCCAGCAGTAATACTTTCAGCCCCATTGAGCGGTAATATTCCCCGATGGTCATAGCGGTGTAAACCGATGCTTCACGGGCGGCCACGGGCATATTGGAGGTATTGGCAATAATGGTGGTACGTTCCATAAGTTTGCGTCCGGTGCGGGGGTCTATCAGCTCGGGAAATTCAGTAAAGATTTCCACCACCTCGTTGGCGCGCTCGCCGCAGGCTGCCATGATAATCAGATCGGCTTCGGCCTGTTTTGACAGGGCGTGCTGTAACACGGTCTTTCCCGATCCGAAAGGACCAGGAATAAACCCGGTACCGCCTTCGGCCATGGGGTTCATGGTATCAATAATACGTACGCCGGTTTCCATCAAACGGAAGGGGCGCGGTTTATCTACATAAGCTTTGATGGGCACTTTCACCGGCCACTTCTGCAGCATGGTAACCTTCACTTCTTCGCCCTTTTCGCCGGTAATAACGGCGATGGTGTCCGAAGCTTTATAGGTACCGGCAGCATTGATGCTTTTAACGGTGAATTTACCCTCAAGCTTAAAAGGCACCATAATTTTGTGTCCAATCCAGTTTTCTTTTACCTCGGCCAGCCAGTCGCCGGCAACTACTACATCGCCGGGTTTGGCAAACGGAGTAAATTCCCAGGCTTCGTCATAATCGAAGGCATCGGTATATTCTCCACGGCGCAGAAAAGTACCTTTCATGGTATCCAGGTTGTTCTGCAAGCCGTCGAAGTTGCGCGAAAGTATGCCGGGGCCCAGGGTAACTTCAAGCATATGCCCCATAAACTCAACACTTTCGCCCACTTTAAGGCCGCGGGTGCTTTCAAAAACCTGTGTATAAGCTTTGTTGCCTATTATTTTAATGACTTCAGCCATCAGCCTTACACCGGCCAGATTGATAAAGCAGATTTCGTTTTGCGAAACCGGACCAACGGCTTCTACAATAACCAGGTTGGCAATAATGCCTGTAACCGTACCGGTGGTTAATTTATTTTCTTCCATCTTTTATTGAGAACTCTTTAGAAAATTCATAACTATTTTGCAGATCGTCAAGCAGTTGCCTGAACATCTCTTCACCGGTGGCTTTATCGAGTTTCAACCAGCGTTCAATGATGCTCAGCTTAATATAGTAGGCCAAAAGCACTTCAAGCGAAAAGTATTTAAAGATATTGTATTCGTCAAGAAATTCCCAGCGCATGAGGTCAATAGCCCGTTCACGGGCAAGCAGATCGGGCATTTCAGAGATCTGTAATAACTTTTCAATCCAGGGCCATTCCGAGGTGAGTCCCAGATCGCGTGCATTGCTGCGTGCAATTTTAACGGCAGCCTTATTGGCCTGGATAATCTGCTTGTCGTAAGGAATGTCGTTGTTTTTAGCTGTAATTACCAGCAAGGCATTCTTCAGGTTGAGCTCAAAGGTAAACCACTTGCGCAAAAAGCCGTACTTTAGGGCGAGCATCTCCTCATAATAGAAAGTAGTAAGCTCATTCTCAGGGGAGAGGTTGGGATGCAAGGGCGTTTCTGACTGCTGACTTCTGATGAACTTCGTCATATAGGGCCGCAGCAGTTCAGGTTGTTCCAGCGCTGACTCGAGGGTGTCCCACAAATAAACGCCTTCTTCAACCGCTTCGGTCTTTTCTGCTTTGTTCATTACAGCAAGCAGGTTGACGTTGTCATAAACCAATAGTAAATGCTGAAACAATGTCCAATCTCTTTCAGACAGCCCTTCCTTCAGCTCTACCCTCAATTCAGGGGTGCCAAACTGCAATTTACCCTGGTCGAGGGTTAAATCAGGCAGGCCTGCAATGATATAGTAATAGTTTTGGCTTAACATTATTCAGCGCCAAATAAAAGGTTGATAGATCTGGGCCGCATAAAGGAGCGGAAAAATGCATCAAAATCTTCATCCGTGAAACTAATGAGGTAGCTGTTGTCTTTAGGGCCGATTTTAAAACCGCCTTTGATTTTATCATCAAAACGTACTTCTACACCTGCTTTCAATATTGAGTTAAGCCGATTACCAAAATATAGTTCCAGGGCTTTTTCATCGGCTTTAGGCATGACAAGAGTAGCTTCATTATTAAAGTTCTCCAGTGCTTTACGGATCATATCGCCCATGAATGTTTTGTCGTTCACTGCCTCTTTAACCGGAGCATGTACCACCTTTGCGGTAACCAGTGAAGCAATCTGTTGGCGAAGAGCACTTATGGCCTGCTTTGACGACATACGCATCTCCGACTGGGCATTGCGCTTCATCTCTTCAGCCTTTTTTGTAGCCTCATTTATGATTTCTTCGGCCTCTTTGCGAGCCTTCTTCTTGAGTTCATCGGCCTCCTTTTGGGCTTTATCGAGGATTAAGTTGGCTTCCTCTGTGGCTTTTTCCACACCTTCGCTGTAAATCTTCCGGGTAAGCTCCTGAAGTTTATTTTCCATGATTCCATTGGTTTATTGGTTGGCAAATATAGACGATATTTACTAACCAAATGCCATTTTTGAGCATACTTTTTTATGTGTCAGCCGAAAAAGCAGCCATTTTAATAACCATCTATTTAGATGACAAGTGTAATTAAAGTTGTAATTTTGGACCGGAATTGATTTGGATTCATGAAAAAATATTCATTTAATCGTCTGATTTTAGCCTGTGCACTGGCTTCGTCTATTGTACTTGCCGCTTGTTCAACCCATAGTTCACCTGGTGAACGGCCATTGGCTGTAGTGAGTATCCTGCCCCAGAAATCAGTGGTTGAAGCTATTGCTGGTGAGCATTTTGAGGTTATGGTGCTGGTACCCGAGGAAGGTAACCACGAAACCTATGAACCCGAGGCCAGACAGTTGGTTAACTTGTCGAGGGCCTTGATATATTTTGAAAATGGATTGTTGGGCTTTGAAAAATCATGGTTACCAGGTATAGCACAGAGCAATCCCGATATGAAGATAATTACACTCTCAGAAGGGATTCAACTGATTCAGGGACATGAGATTCCGCACGGTGATCATACCCATGAAGGTGGGATTGATCCCCATTTCTGGCTCTCTGTTTCGGCAGTACGAACTCAGGCTGGTCATGTGGCCACTGCGTTGAAACAACTTGATCCTGAACATGCTCCGGACTATGAAAAGAACTATCATCAATATATGACTCATCTTGATTCACTGGATCAGGAACTGCAGAAAATATTACAAGGGGTGTCAGGAAGTAGTTTTATGATACTTCATCCTTCGCTTGGATATTTTGCCAGAGATTACAACCTGGAACAGATTGCGATAGAATATGAAGGGAAGGAGCCGGGCCTGGCCTACCTCAGATCCCTGGTGGATGTGGCGAGAGAGAAAAATATCCGCACCTTGTTTGTTTCTTCACAGTTTAGCAGTAAAAGTGCAGAGGTGATAGCCCGGCAGATCAATGCCGAACTGAAACCCTTTAATCCTACAGCCTTAAATTGGGAACAAAGCCTCCTCGAAGTGGCGCGTGATCTGGCTGCAGCCCCAAAACAGGTAAATCCATGAAAAAGATTCTTGAACTTACCAATGTGAGTGCCGGTTATGATCAGGAATTAATTCTTACTGATGTTAATTTTACGGTTTATGAGCAGGATTTCATCGGCATTATTGGTCCAAATGGTGGTGGCAAAACCACCCTGGTAAAGCTTATCCTTGGAATGATAAAGCCGGCTGCCGGTAAGATCGAATATTTTGGCTCGCGGGGACACAACCATATAGGATATCTGCCTCAGGTGAGTACCACGGACAGGGATTTTCCTATTTCGGTGCTCGAAGTGGTCCTCTCTGGTTTGATGTCAGTAAAAGGCAGGGGATTTTACTCCGCTAAAGAGCAGAAGCTGGCTCATGAAGTGCTAGAGATGCTTGGAATAGGCTTACTCGCCAAAAAGAGTATAGGTAAACTTTCGGGCGGGCAAATGCAGCGGGTTTATCTGGGAAGAGCCATTATTGCCCGGCCACAATTGCTGATTCTGGATGAACCCAATACTTTCGTCGATAATAAGTTTGAACACGATTTGTATGAATTGTTGAGGGTGCTCAACAATGAAATGGCCATTCTTATGGTATCGCATGATGTGGGTACCATTACCAGCTACATTAAAACCATTGCCTGTGTGAATAGAAATCTTCATTATCATCCTTCAAATGTGATTACACAAAGCCAGTTGAATGCCTATAATTGTCCCATTCAACTGATAACCCATGGCCATGTGCCTCACACGGTTTTGGGAATACATCAACATAATTTTCCCAATGAATAAAGGTATTTTTGAATTGCTGCAGTATGACTTTTTTACCAATGCTTTGTGGGCTTCGGTATTGGCAAGCATCAGTTGTGGCATAGCGGGAAGTTACATTGTAGCGCGCAGGATGGTTTTTGTGAGCGGAGGCATTACCCATGCCTCTTTCGGTGGCATCGGCCTTGCCTGGTTTCTTGGCCTCAACCCGGTACTGGGAGCAGCCGTCTTCAGTATTTTTACGGCCCTGGGTATAGAGTTTTTTACTACCCGAACTAAAATTCGCGAAGATTCGGCCATAGGAATATGGTGGTCGCTGGGAATGGCGCTGGGGATTATTTTTATTTTTATTACCCCCGGATATGCGCCTAATCTGATGTCGTACCTGTTTGGCAGCATATTAACGGTGAGTCGCACTGACCTGTGGTTGATGGGTGGATTGTCGGCACTGCTTATTTTTATCTTCTTGCGCTACTACCATCTTATACTTTTCATCTCCTTTGATGAGGCTTATGCCCGCTCACATCAGGCCCCGGTGAGTTTCTTTAAGTATTTGCTCATCAGTCTGGTAGCGCTCACTATTGTGCTGAACATCAGGGTAGCCGGTATCATTCTGGTGATTTCATTTTTGACCATTCCGCCTTCCATAGCCAACCTTTTTACCCACAGCATGGTAAAAGTTATGGCAGGTGCTGTTGCTGCCGGCCTGTTGGGTTCAATAGCCGGTCTGATTGTCTCCTATTATTTCAACATCCCTTCAGGGGCTACCATTATTTTTGCATTCGTACTGATGTTTGCCATTGCGAAAGTTATTCAGCGGGCAAGTGTACATGCAAAAATGCGTGCCCAGGTGGACGCGCTTAGAAAAGCCATTAAGTAAACGGGTCATCAGGGTTGTTTGATGTTTTCACGCTTAAATTCGTTGTATCGGTATACAAACATGCCCGTATTGTCATATCCTCCCCTTTCTGAACGGTAAAACCTGAACTGATCGGATAGTCCATTGTAACTATAGTCCGGCAAACAGTTTATGAAGCCGGGGCCATAGTAATAGAGTGCCTGCGTAAAATACCTGGCTACATCATAGCCCATAAAAGCAAATTTAACTGTCTCAGGTTCAGCTATATAGCGTTTTCTGAATTCCTGAATGAATTTAATGGTTTCGGGATTGGAATAATCCACATATCGGGAGGCAAAGAAATGAGCATGAAGCGACTTCAGGTAGTGGATGTCAATTTCCATATTCTCCCATTCAGGCATTCCCATGATCGTTATATCGTATTTTTTCTGATTTTCATATAAGCGTCTCAACACGGCTGGAATAAAAGCTTTGTCGTTGGTGAGCAGAATAACCACATTTTTTCGTCCGGCAATCATCGCATTCAACATGCCTTGCTCATGTGTTTGAGCATAATTCACAGTCTTAAAGTGGCCTGGTCCTGCTGCTTTTTGCAGGGCACTCTCAAAAGTATCAGCTATAGTTGAATTTTCAGTGGCATTGCGACGCACCACGGTAAAATTAGCGTCGGGATAAGTTTCCACAAGTTGCCTGGCCGCGCCATTGTATATGGTCCAGGGTGAGGACTGAATTTTAATAACCTGAGGATTGCTTAAAATTTCAGCACGCTGTGATAAGGGATTAACAATGGGTATGTTGTGTTTTGAGGCATAATCAGCCACCAGCTCAAAACTTTCGGCGAATAAGGGACCGATAATCAGGTGGCTTCCGTCAAGCTTGCCTGAGCTAATAATTTGCCGCGTTTTGCTCATGTTATTGCCGGCATCGGAATCCAGCACCTCTATCTTCAATTTAATGCCCATTTCAGCTGCAGCATCTAATCCGATGAGTGCCCCCTGATAGAATTGAATGAAATCGAAGGAGCGGTATTCCTCCGGTTGAGGCAATTCGGTAGTGCCGGAAGTGGTAATCTCGTCCAGTGTTTCCAGGGAAAAGGGGAGCAGCAGAGCCACTTTAAAAATCCTGGTATCTGCTCCGGGCGTGCAGGAGGATGCTACAGGCTTCGTCGCCTCCTGATAAATATCGCGGCCAAGCACCACCGTATCGGGAGCCGCCTTTACATCCGTCTCAACGGGTTTAAGCTGTTTTAACGGAATGCGAAGCACATCGCCCCGCCGCAAAACACCACCTATCCCCGGGTTCAGTCTGATGATTTCACTGGTAGATACATCATATTTCTTTGAAATGCTGTAAAGTGTTTCTTTGCGTTCTACGCGATGTTCAATATAGTTTGCCGGCTTTTGCTGATTCGAAGCAAGCGGTTTTTGCGGTGTTACAGCTACCGGCTGTTGCTCAGTGGTCGCTGTCGGCTGCTGCGCTGTAATGGTGGAAGGTACCTGGATTTGCTGACCCTCTTTTAAGCCTTCTTTAAGTACCGGATTGAGCCGGATCAATTCATCTACCGTGGTCTTGTATTCCCGGGCTATGCCGTACAGCGTTTCTTTTGGACGAACCGTGTAAAGAATATAACCCGGCTTATCAGCAATCTGAGTGACAGTGCCCGGCGTCTCCGCCTTCACCGGTGATGGTGTTCCCCCGGATAATTCCGGTATAATTATGGATTGACCAATTCTTAAGGTATCCACACCCGGATTTGCTTCAAGAAGCTGCTTAATGGGAATCTCATATCTGCGCGAAAGTGCATACCAGGTTTCCTTAGGCTCAATTATATGCGTGTTTCCGTCTGGCTTTTTTTGTGCAGCGGGAATTGACGGGGGTATCTCTTTGATTTCCGGAGTAATTTCTTTGGGCTTCTGATCTGGACTTATCTGACCAAAAGGAATCATTACTATCTGGTAAGGTTTCAGTATTTCCGGTGCTTCGGGATTGGTCGCCTTAATCTGGTCAACACTCACACCGTAAGCCCGGGCAAGGGCCGACAGGGTCTCACCCTGTTCCACAAAGTGGATATACACCTTCTGGCCGCGATAGGTCTCGATGACTTCGGAAATCTTAACCTTTTGTTCCTGAGCAAATGCCTGAGGCAATATCAGCAAAAGAATAATTATAAAGGGAACCAGTTTTTTCACTTTGGTTATATTTTAATGGACACATTCATAATCATTCCCATTCGATGGTGGCCGGTGGTTTGGAACTGATGTCGTAAACCACTCGATTAACGCCTTTAACGCGATTGATGATGTCGTTAGAGATTTTAGCCAGGAACTCAAAAGGCAGGTGCGACCAGTCGGCGGTCATGCCATCGGTGGAGCCCACGGCTCGCAATGCAATCACATATTCATAGGTGCGCTCATCTCCCATTACCCCCACCGATTTCACCGGTAGCAGAATAACGGCAGCCTGCCATACTTCCTGATATAATCCGCTTGATTTCAACCCATTGATAAAAATGGCATCGGCTTCCTGAAGTATCCTGATTTTTTCCGGGGTAACTTCACCCAGTATGCGAATGCCCAATCCCGGCCCCGGGAATGGATGGCGGTTGAGTATGGACGGGTCAATGCCAAGGCTGTGACCTACCCGGCGCACCTCATCTTTAAACAAAGTGTTAAGCGGCTCCACCACCTTTAATTTCATATAATCGGGCAAACCGCCGACATTGTGATGCGATTTGATGGTTGCCGAAGGCCCGTTTACCGAAATAGATTCAATCACATCAGGATAAATGGTGCCCTGAGCCAGCCATTTTACGTCACTGATCAGATGTGCTTCCTGATCAAAAACATCAATGAAAGTTTTGCCAATGGCCTTACGTTTCAGCTCGGGATCGCTTATCCCGGAAAGGGCAGTAAGGAATTGTTCCCCGGCATTCACACCTTTCACATTCAGGCCCATATGCCTGTATGAATCGAGTACCGTGGTAAACTCATCCTTTCTTAGTAGGCCGTTGTCTACAAAAATACAGTGCAGGTTTTTACCAATGGCATGATGAAGCAAAACGGCAGCCACCGAGGAATCTACCCCTCCGGACAGGCCAAGAACTACTTTGTCATTGACAAGCGTTTTTTTGAGTTGTGCAACAGTGGATTCCACAAACGAAGCAGGGGTCCAGTGCTGATGACAGCCGCAAATGTCCACCACGAAATTACGCAGCAGGGTTGCGCCCTCAGTGGTGTGATACACTTCAGGATGAAACTGAATGCCCCAGGTTTGCTCATGGGCCACCTGAAAACCGGCAATGGCTACATCAGTAGTGCTTGCAATTACATTGAAATTTTCCGGTTTACGCAGTATGGTATCGCCATGCGACATCCATACCTGACTGCCCTGGCTCATGCCCGCAAGCAAGGGACTGCTGCGGTCAATAAAACCGAGATTGGCGCGGCCATATTCTCTGTTTTCAGAAGGCATAACCTCTCCACCCAAAGTGTGTGCCAAAAACTGTGCTCCGTAACATACTGCCAACAGGGGCAATTTCCCTCGTATTCCGGACAAATCCGGATTCGGGGCATTGCTGTCGCGCACCGAAAAAGGGCTTCCCGAGAGTACCACTCCCTTAATGGAGGGGCCGATTTCGGGGATTTTATTAAACGGATGAATCTCACAATACACATTTAACTCCCTCACTCTTCGAGCGATAAGCTGGGTGTATTGGGAACCGAAATCGAGAATAAGAATGGTTTCCTGCATGGGGCAAAGATATGAAAAAGGAAGATGTACAGATGAGAATACTATGCATTTGAAACGAAGAAGAAGGTTGTGGCTATGCTCATTTGCTTTATTGAACAGATAGGAATGGATGGTTTGAGTTTTATTTTGAAGAACAGAAAAGAGAAGATTAGAACCATCCCATGATCAGGCAGAGCCTGAAAAGATAAAATGGGCAGAGGCAGAGCCTCTGCCAAACCTAATTGTTAGTCTGAGGCTCTGCCTCAGACTTTTTTATCACTGCAGGCTCTTTGCCTGCTTATGGATTTAGCTGTAATATTAAATTGCTTCAGGCAATATCGTAATCAGGCAGAGCCTGAAAAGATAAAACGGCAGAGGCAGAGCCTCTACCAAACCTAATTATTAGTCTTAAAAATAGTTGAAAAAAACATGGAAATGCTTATGTAATTAGAATAATGTTATATATTTGTTTAAGAAATGTGTTTTAACAGCCGTCATCAGTCGGTTTGGTGTTAAATTGCTTTAGCCTTTAAAAGGTAATTTTACCTATTTGAAAACGAAACTAACCCCGAAAATAGTCCAGGAGCATTCTGAAAATCCTGTAAAGAGTAGGAGGTGGAAGCCGAAAAACCAATGAGTAGGCAACTAAAAACCATATGTTATGAAAAAATCAAACCGTTTTTTAATGTTAATTATTCTGGCCGCGCTGACTATTCCCGCCGGTGCTCAGATAAATTTTGGAGTAAAGGTTGGAGGTAATTTAAGCAATATTCAACATAATTACAAGGACAGTGATTATGAATTTGCAACTAAGATGAAAGTTGGTTTTCATATTGGGCTTACTTCCGATATTGCGATAAATGAAATGTTTAGCTTTCAGCCGGGATTGTTGTTTACCACCAAAGGCTGGAGTTACGACCTGGATGAAATCCTTGATGAATTCGGAGCAGCACGCTCAGTAAACGCTGATGGCTTCGAAGTTGATGGTTATGCCAGGACAAATTTGAACTATATCGAGATTCCCCTTAACGTTGCCTTCAAGGCCAATGCCTTACAGATATTTGCCGGTCCCTATCTCGCATTGGGAATTGGAGGTAAAGAAAAATCGGATTATACCGTTAGTTTTATGGGCGACAGTGAAACCTTTAAAGATGATTATAAACTAAAGGCTAAGTTCGGAGAAGTAAAAGAAGGTGACCTGGAGGATGATGAGGATGCTTTCACGGCACTCGACTTTGGGCTCAATTTTGGAGTGGGTTATACTGTTGGGCCTGTTCTGATTCAAGCCGGTTATTCCCTTGGCCTTGCAAATATCAATCCGAAATATGAAGGCATGTCTGATACCGACAGGTCAGACTATAAAGACTCAAACCGGGTGATTACCTTATCGGTGAGTTATTTCTTCGGTGAATAATTGCCTGCTATTTCATAGAACAATAAAGGCCACCAGAAACGGTGGCCTTTATTGTTGAAAGGTGTTTGTTAGAAAGCAGGTATAGCGGTTTTTTGCGTGTACCTGTTTTATGCTCAGGCAGAGCCTGAAAAGATAAAATGGCAGAGGCAGAGCCTCTGCCAAACCTAATTGTTAGTCTGAGGCTCTGCCTCAGACTTTTTTATCACTGCAGGCTCTTTGCCTGCTTATGGATTTAGCTGTAATATTAAACTGTTTCAGGCAATATCGTGATCAGGCAGAGCCTGAAAAGATAAAATGGCAGAGGCAGTGCCTCTGCCAAACCTAAGTGTTAGTCTGAGGGTGTTAGTCTGAGGCTCTGCCTCAGACTTTTTTATCACTGCAGGCTCTTTGCCTGCTTATGGCTTTAGCTGTAATATTAAACTGCTTTCAGGTGATATCGTGATCAGGCAGAGCCTGAAAAGATAGAATGGCAGAGGCAGAGCCTCTGCCAAACCTAAGTATTAGTCCTGCCAAACCTAAGTGTTAGTCTCAGCTTTAACTCAAGGTATGAATGATGTAGATATTTAGCAGAATCATGTAACATATTATCATTCGG
>JAVEQP010000047.1:17561-29342 GCA_034007585.1 Lentimicrobium sp.
GGCAGAGGCAGAGCCTCTGCCAAACCTAAGTATTAGTCCTGCCAAACCTAAGTGTTAGTCTCAGCTTTAACTCAAGGTATGAATGATGTAGATATTTAGCAGAATCATGTAACATATTATCATTCGGATGTGCTGACCTTTGTCTTTTTAAATGAGTTTATAACCAAATTGATCGAAATGAAAAAAACTTTAGGTATTGTGCTTATTGCAATTGGGATAGTAATGATGGCGTACACCGGATTTAACTATGTAACGAAAGAAAAAGTAGTTGACATAGGTCCCCTTGAAATAAATAAAGAAAAAACCCACACCGTACAATGGCCACCTGTCGTTGGTATTGTATTAATTGTAGGTGGAATTGTTGTATTTGTACTCGACAGAAAGACGCGCATTTAGCGACAAGAGAACCCATGCATAATTGCTAAATGTTTGAATGATGTAAATATTATTCAGAATTGTGTAACAAAGAAAAATGGGATATCAACTAATTTTACTGAAAAATTTACAATTAAAAACACACACAACATGAAAAAGTCATTTTTCTTAGCAATCATAGTGATTTTCAGTATGGGTGCTACTATGGTATTCGCCGGTAATGAAGGTCTTAAACCGGAAGGTGAAAAATCGGCTGTTCCGGTAAAGGCAGAAAACAAATTGTCGGAAGCGGAAATAAACCGCCTGACAAAACGCGTTGAAGAAATCCGGGATATGGATAAATCAGAAATGAGCTCCATTGAGCGGAAGGAACTGAGGAAAGAACTGAAAGAGACCAGAAAAAATGTTAAGAGTGGTGGGGGAACCATTTATATTGGTGGTGCTACACTGCTTTTAATTATTTTACTTGTTATTCTTTTGGTTTGATTCAGGTAACAGTTATTCATTACGTTGATAATGTTAATTGCTTCCGTTAGTGTTGTCTGAAGGTTTATGTTAAAAACGATTTTGTCAAAAAGAGAAAAGTGAAAATAAGATGTTTTTTACTGTTCTTGAGGAGAGAATCTGCAAAAAATCAATCTTTGTACGAACAAACTAAAGGGTTTTCCCCACTTAGAATAATCAGGCAGGTAATGTTTACCTGCCTTTTGTTTGTAATGACTTTTTCCAATGCCCTATCTCAGGAATATTTTCAGCAAGAGGTCAATTACAAGATTCATGTTTCACTAAACGATCGCCTTCATGAATTAAGTGCATTTGAAACCCTGGAATACGTCAATCATTCTTCCGATACCCTCTATTTTTTATACTTCCATTTATGGCCAAATGCCTATTCAAATAATAGCACGCCTTTAGCCAGGCAATTGTTCCGGTTTTACGGAAAGCAGCGATTATTTAATGATCCGGGACTAAGGGGATTTATTGACTCGCTCAACTTTGAAGTTAATGATAAAAAGGTTTACTGGGAGTTGTTGCCCGGCCAGCCCGACATTTGCCGTATTTACCTGAAAGCTCCACTTACTCCGGGAAACAGCATACGAATTACCACGCCTTTCCGTGTAAAAATCCCCAAAGGGGTTACCTCCAGGTTGGGCCACATTGGCGAATCCTATCAAATTTCCCAGTGGTATCCTAAGCCTGCCGTTTACGATCGGGATGGCTGGCATACAATGTCGTATCTCGATCAGGGAGAGTTTTTTTCTGAATTTGGTCATTTTGATGTAAGTATCACCTTGCCGCAAAATTACATTGTTGGTGCTTCGGGGACCCTTCAAAACGACAGCGAAATTGAAATGCTGGACAAACTTTCAGCCGACACTTCCCGGATTAAAGCTACCAGTTCTGTGGAAAATGATTTCCCGGCTTCTTCGAAACAGTGGAAAACGATCCGTTATACCGCAGACAATACACATGATTTTGCCTGGTTTGCCGATAAGCGGTTTCATGTAAAAAAGGGGAAGTTGAAACTCCCTCATGCAGGCAAAGAAATAACTACAATGGTTTTGTTTACCAATGAACAGTCTGACCTTTGGAAAGATGCTTTATCTTATGTTAATGAAGCAATCTATTGGCTTTCGGATAAAGTTGGCGATTACCCCTATTCAAATTTCACCGCCGTTCAAAGCGCCCTTACTTCCGGCGACGGGATGGAATATCCCGGCATTACAGTAATCGGCCTGGCAGATGATGCTTATTCCCTCGACGAAGTAATTACGCACGAAATTTGCCACAATTGGTTTTACGGCGCCCTTGGATCGGATGAGCGGAGATACCCATTTTTGGATGAAAGCATTACCAGCTTTTATACCGACCGGTATCTGGGTGATAAATATCCCGAAAAGAAACTCTGGGAGGATTATGTAAAAGACAGAAAGCTGGCAAAATTCATACAAATCGATAAAATGTCAATCCGGCGAATGCATGAACTGGAATGGCTCATTCAGGCCTGAAACAATCTGGAGCAACCCATAAACCTGCCGGCAACCGATTATACTGAATTAAATTATACGCTGATGCTTTACAATAAAGCACCCAATGCCTTTAATTATCTCCGGGCTTATCTTGGCGATACTGCATTTGACGCGGCAATGCAGGAATATTTCCTCCAATGGAAATTCAGGCATCCACAACCCGAAGATTTGCGTGTAATTATTGAAACTCACACTAGCAAGGAACTAAGCTGGTTTTTTACTGACGTATTGGGTAGCACAAAACGACTGGACTACAAAATGGTTCGCATACATAACGGGCAAGTCCTGATACAAAACAAGGGGGAATTGGTTTCACCTCTTCTTGTTGCAGGCATCAGCGGAGATTCAGTTTTGTTTGAAAAATGGGTGGATGGCTTTGAAGGAAAGCAATGGATCGACTTCCCAATTGGTGAATACGCTGAAATAAAAATCGATCCCGGGCATATAATGCCTGAAGTTTACAGAATTAACAACAATATCAAAACAACCGGTGCTTTCCCTAAGGCTGATCCCATGCGGACTCAACTTCTCTTTGCCATTGATGATCCCGAAATACACACGCTAATGTATATGCCGGCCATTAACTGGTCGCGGGAAAACGGTTTTATGCTGGGCATGGCGTTTCACAACGGCTTTATCCTGCCCAAACCGCTGCAATATATTGTGGTCCCTTTTTATGCATTCGGAAATGCCGATTTGGCCGGATTTGGCCGGCTTGCTTACAACATGACACCTTATGCTAATTTTATCCGGCTGGCTACCCTCTCTTTGGAAGTAACGCAATTCGGGGCACCCGACCAACAAAATTACCGTAAGCTAAAAACCGGAATAGAAGTCAATTTTCGAACCAAAAAGATGACGCACCCTTTAAACCACAAAGGATTTGGAAATTACATTGCCGCATCTAATCTTTTTCAGATTGAGCTTTCGGAAAAGGCAAAAATGAATTCCTATGTGCAGTTAGGATACCTCCTGGAAATGTCCGGCGTTATAAATCCTTATGCTCTGCTGGCTTTGTTTGAATGCGGAGAATCATACCAAAAAATATCGCTTGATTTAAATTACAGATTTAGTTATAGTGGTGAAAACAGTGGGTTGGATGTGCGATTTTTTGCCGGAGCAATGTTGAAAACCGATTCCGAAATTCCTTTTTATGCATTTTCGGCAAGCGGCAGGAGTGGAAGGGAACAATATCTCTATCAGGGTACATACCCCGACCGTTTTACTGTGTTTCCCAAAAACTTCTTTTCGCGGCAGATGACCCGCTCTGAAGGAGGCCTGATTTCGCCAATGAACGATAGTCTGGGATACAGCCGATGGCTTTTCTCATTGTCTCTGACAACTAATTTTCCCGGCAAAGCTGCCCGGTTACCGGTAAAACCTTTTCTAAATTTACTACTGAATGATCATGGCATGTCATCGGTTCGAAATTCGCTGTTTTTTTATGAAGCTGGATTAAAATTTGGAATTTGGGATTTTTTCGAGATTTATATTCCCTTACTGGCTTCCGAAAACATTAATTCAGCCAGCGGTACGTTCAAAAACAGGATTCGCTTTGTTTTCTCCTTAGATTCAATTGGTAAGTTAAAATTGCGTACCACCAGATAGGGGATTTTCTATTGCCAAATGTATGAATGATGTAACTCTTTTCCGTAATTGTGTAATGCTTTTTGCTGTTGGGAATCAGACCTTTGTGAAACAAGTTTTATTCACAAATTTAAACTTTTTGAAATGCCTGTTTTAACCATTGTTATTGTCATTCTCGTTGTTGGAGTTATTCTTTGGCTGATAAACAGCTATATTCCTATGCAACGTACAGTCAAAAATATCCTGAATGCTGTTGTGGTAATCGTTCTGGTAATTTGGTTGCTGAAGGTATTTGGACTTTTGGACAGCTTACAGAACCTTACTGTTTAGTTTCAAGGGTTTTGACAGGACTGCACAATTGGGGTAAGGTTCAAAATATCCCGATGCGTTGCCATGTCAAAATTAGCATGGGATAATACTTGAGAAGTTTACTTTAAAAACGTCGTTGACCATCCAGCATGAAAAAACAAAAAGAATCTTTAAGCATAACCGACAAGCTGCGCAAGGAAGCGGAATCCTTCTTAAATAGACAAAAGAAGAGTGATTCAGCAAAACCTTTTTCTGAAGCGGATAAGTTAATACACGAGCTTAGAGTGCATCAGATTGAACTGGAACTGCAAAACGAAGAATTAACGCTGGCAAAGGAAAAAGCAGAATTTGCTGAAAAGAAATATACCGAATTATATGATTTTGCCCCTGCAGGTCACCTGTCACTTTCAAAAGCAGGCGAAATTATCAATTTGAACAGGAGTACCGAACGGTTGTTGGGAAAGGAACGTTCAAGTCTGATTAAAAGCAGCTTTGGTTTTTTTGTTTCCCCTGAAATGAGGATTATTTATAATGAATTTCTTCAACAAGTATTTAGTACCGGTTTAATACAAAACTGTGAACTTAAACTGGTGATTGATGAAGATTTCATAAAATATGTTCTTGTTAATGGTGTCAGCAGTAAGCTTGATGAGAAATGCCTGGTCACCCTTACGGATATTACACTGCGCAAACACATGGAGCAAGAGTTAATAAAGGCCAGGCAGAAAGCAGAAGAAAACGACAGGCTTAAATCAGCTTTCCTGGCCAATATGAGCCACGAAATCCGAACACCCATGAATGGGATACTGGGTTTTACCGAACTGCTTAAGGATCTGGATTTAACCGGGCAGGAGAAGCATAGCTATATTCACATTATTGAGAAAAGTGGCACCCGGATGCTTAATATTATAAACGATATAATCAGTATCTCGCGAATTGAAGCTCGGGAAACTGAAGTTGTCGTTTCAAACACGAATATAAATGAACAGTTAGAATATCTCTATAACTTTTTCAAACTGGAAGCAAAACAAAAAAAAATACAACTCTCCATTAAAAATGCATTGCCAAAGAATGAAGCATTTATCAGGACCGATCGTGAAAAAGTATATGCAGTTTTAACCAATCTGGTGAAAAATGCGCTTAAGTTTACGAAGTCCGGCTTTATTGAATTTGGTTACGAAGTAAAAGGTGAATACCTTGAATTTTATGTAAAAGATAGTGGTTCTGGTATTCCTGACGAACAAAAAGATAGCATATTTGAGCGGTTCAGACAGGTGAGCGACACGCTAAACCGGAATTTTGAAGGATCCGGATTGGGTTTGCCAATTTCCAAAGCTTATGTTGAAATGTTGGGAGGTAAAATTTGGGTGGAAAGTAACATCGAACAAGGGTCGACATTTCGTTTTAACCTTCCTTATCTTAGTGTGATTAATACGAAAGAGCAGTTTCAAACCGGCGTCGGAGAACGGATTATTCCGAACCCAAAGTTGAAAATGCTGGTGGTTGATGATGATGAAACCTCAAGAGTAATAATTAGTCTGATACTCAGGGATTTTGAATGTCAAATAATCCAGGTTGCCTCCGGCCATGAGGCCGTTATAACCTGTCGGAACAACCCGGACATTGATTTGGTACTGATGGATATACAAATGCAGGGAATGGATGGTTATGAAGCCACCCGTAAAATTCGTGCGTTTAACAAAGAGGTTATAATAATTGCACAAACGGCTTTGGCACTTAATGGCGACCGCGAAAACGCAATTAAGTCAGGTTGCAATAATTATATTTCTAAACCCATACGGCGCAAGGCACTTTTAGATTTAATTAACCAGTATGTAGGTGATAAAAGTGTGAATGATGTAATATTTTCATAAAACTGTGTAATGGTTCCCGGGGTATAGAACAATATATTTGCACCATGAACCGGGAAAAGCATTTGGTTATTTCCCGGTAAGTGATGAAAATGAAATTAAAAATAATTAAAAACAACAAATCATGGGAAATTTACTATACATCATCGCAGTAATTCTGATTATTGGCTGGGCAATCGGATTTATCGGGTACAGTGCCGGTGGGCTTATTCACATACTGCTGGTAATCGCAGTAATTGCGATTATTTTCAGGCTTATTCAGGGAAGAAAGGTCCTTTGATTTAGGATTGGAAACCTGAAACACAAAACCAACCTGACTTTTCATAGATGGTTTTTAGCCTGGGGGAACTACAATTCTGTTTTTCACTAAAAAAATCAAAAGATGAAAAGGATTTTATTCTTAATAGCAACTGCCGGGATTTTAAGTGGGTGCGTACTCAATCTGGTAACAGGCCGTAAACAATTGAGTCTGGTGCCGGAATCGGAGTTGCAGCTAATGGCTGTCAGTCAGTATAACACATTCTTATCGGAAAATAAGGTGTTAAATCCAGGCAGTAGCAAGGATGCTGCAATGGTTGACCGGGTTGGTGAGCGCATATCAAATGCCATAACCAGGTATTATCAGGAACAGGGGAAACAATCGGTAATAGATGGTTACAAATGGGAATTTAACACCATTGACAGCAAAGAGGCGAATGCATGGTGCATGCCCGGCGGGAAAGTGGTAGTTTATACCGGATTGTTACCGCTAACCCAAAACGAAAATGCGCTGGCTATCGTTGTTGGCCACGAAATTGCCCATGCCATTGCCAAACATGGCAGCGAGCGGATGAGCCAGGGTCTTATTCAACAACTGGGTGGGGTGGCTCTGCAGGTTGCGTTATCGCAGGAACCACAACAAACACAGGATTTATTTATGCAGGCTTATGGTATCGGAAGCACCGTTGGTGCGGTATTACCCTGGTCGCGACAACAGGAAACTGAAGCCGATAAGTATGGGTTAATTTTTGCAGCCATGGCTGGGTACAATCCTCAGGAAGCAATCGCTTTCTGGCAACGAATGTCGAATGCCGGAGGTGCAAAGCCGCCGGAATTTTTGAGTACCCACCCCTCGGATGCAACAAGGATTAAAAAGCTGCAACAATTTATGCCCGAAGCCATGAAATATTACAATCAGAGTAAATAAAAAATTATGCTATATGATAAAAACAAGGGTTTACAACCCCTTGTTAAATAAATGGATATAAATAATGCCGCAATCTATTTTTCTACTATAGGATAAAAACAACAACATTCTCTGTTATAAACCTGAAATCGCCATTTCAGTATAAAATTATACGCATTCAACAATTTTTGTCCATCAAAAAGGGCACGCTATTCAGAGGTGTGAATGATGTAAATCTTATTTGTAATTGTGTAACAAATCCTTCTATAAGAAAGATGATCTTTGTAAGTGTTCAATTAAATTGACTAAAAAACAAATAATCATGAATTCAGGAAAAATTTTACTAAGCATACTGGCTGGCGCAGCCGCCGGTGCATTGGCAGGAATTTTATTTGCTCCGGCAAAAGGTTCGAAAACAAGAAAAAGGATTTTAAGGAAGGGTGAGGATTACGTCGATTCGTTAAAGGATAAAATGGACGACATGTTTGATGCCTTTTCCGAGAAATTTGAAAAGGTAAAAGAAGAAGTTATCGACTATGCTGAAGAAGTAAAAGAAGATGTTTCCGCTTACGCACAGAAGAAAATGTCTAAACCGGAATAAGGTGAAAAGTACGCAGAATAACTGAAGTGCAAAAAAACAATAGCATCATGCCCCAGGTTAAAGAAGACATTGTGAGTTCATTCGAATCGCTGCTGGAAAGTGCTGCCGGTTATGGTATAAAAAGCTATGACCTGGTAAAACTTAAGGCCATTGATAAAACGTCAGCGGTGGTTTCTTCTCTGACAACACATGCTATTGTTTTTCTCATTCTGATGTCATTCCTGCTTTTTCTCAATTTGGGCGTGGCTATTTACCTGGGAGAAATATTAGGGAATATCTATTACGGTTTTTTTGTTGTTGCGTTGTTTTATGGAATTGTTGGACTTATAGTGCATTTCTTTTTTCACGATAGCATTAAAAAGAAGATTTCCAATTATATCATAAAACAGGCACTTTAAAATAGCATCCTATGAAAAATATATCATACGCCAGTGAACTTCAGGATGCCATCCAACTGCTGGAAGTGGAACAGGCTGTCAGGTTACAATCACTGAAAGAACAATTTCGTCAGGTGTCTGAAAATATACAACCTGCTAATCTGGTTCAAAATGCTTTGAAGGAAATTTCTGATTCTCCTCACATTGTTAGTAACCTTCTAAGTGCCGGCGTTGGACTTGCTGCTGGTTATGTTTCTAAAAAAGTCATTAGAGGAGGGTCGCGCAATATATTGGTAAGATCGCTGGGAACCATTTTGCAATTTGGCGTTACCATCTTAATTGCTCAAAATCCAAAGGCATTTAAATCAATCGATCAATTCATCACCAAACGTATTTCACACAAAGAGGAGTAAATGATGCCAGCCTTGCCCGACAGAAAAATAGAATTTCCTGTAAGTATAAGGGCACCCCTTGTTTTCATGGGGCTGTTTGCGTTATTGGTCTTTTTGTATATTGCTAAAAGCGTTCTTATACCTATTGTTTTTGCCACTATTATAGCCATTGTGCTACATCCGGTAGTTAACCTGTTTGTCCGCATCAGGTTCAATCGGATTTTTGCTATTATTATCACGCTGTTACTAACCCTGGTGGTTATTGCAGCCATTGGTACCCTTGTGTTTACGCAGGCCAGCCGGTTCACGGAATCGCTGCCACTTCTGGTGGAGAAATTTACCGACATTCTCAATGAGACGATCAGATGGATATCGGGGCATTTTAATTTAAGCACCCGGGAAATTACAACCTGGATTACGCAAAATAAAAATGAAGTTCTCGGCAGTCTGGAAATTGGGCGAACCATTGTCAATGTGGGTAGTTCACTGGCTTTTTTCTTCCTGATTCCAGTTTATATCTTTATGATATTGTATTACCAGCCTATCTTAATTGAGTTCTTTCACCGGGTTTTTGGCCCGGAAAACCGCGATAAGGTAAGCAACGTGATTAATTTGATAAAGACACTCATTCAAAGCTATCTGATCGGCTTACTTATACAAGTGGCCATAATTTCTGTCATGTACTCCACAGGACTTTTAATATTGGGGATTGAATATGCCATAATCCTGGGTATAATGGGTGCCTTTCTCAACCTCATTCCATACCTCGGTTCCATCATTGCTGCATTATTGCCCATGATAGTTGCCGTGGTAACAAAATCATCACCCTGGTTCGCGTTGTTGGTTTTAGCGCTTTATGTAATCACTCAATTTATTGATAACAATTTCATCACTCCAAAAATTGTAGGCTCAAAGGTTAAACTCAATGCCCTTGCTTCAATCATTGCCGTAGTCATTTTTGCGGCCATGTGGGGTATTCCGGGAATGTTAATTGCCATTCCGATTACAGCTATTGCCAAACTCGTATTCGATCATGTTGAGAAGCTTAAACCCTGGGGCTTTTTGTTGGGGGACACCATGCCTGTATCACGCGGATTTAAACCTATTCTGAAAAAACTAATCAGAAAGTGATTTGCTGCGAAATAGGGAACTGATTTGCTAATTACGTTTATCGAAATTCAGTTTAAGATGATTCCTAAAAATGAAAAAATTGAATTAAAAAGGATTAAATCATGAAAAAATTCACTCCGGGCGTTAAAGTTAAAGGATTTGCCACTCAGCAATCCAAAAGGCTGAGTGAAAAAACCTTGCTCAAAACTCAGGTTGTAAGTCTTTTTCTTGCAGATGTGGCTGCTGTTTTTATCTTCATAGCTTTACTTGTAAAAGAAACTTTTTCGCGCGATTTTGAGTTCAAAGAGTTTTTACGTCAGTGTTTTCAGGTCGGTTATAAAACTTTGCCCCTGATTTCAGTAACCGGAGCCATCATGGGCCTGGTGCTAACCATTCAGTCGCGTCCGGTATTGGCTGATTTTGGAGCAGTTTCCCTGCTTCCCGGAATGGTTGCTGTGTCGCTTATCAGGGAAATGGGGCCGGTAATTACTGCCCTGATATGTGCCGGAAAAATTGGTTCGGGCATGGGCGCAGAATTGGGTTCAATGAAAGTAACGGAGCAAATTGAGGCAATGGAAGTTTCCTCCATCAATCCGATGCGGTTTTTGGTGGTTACCCGCGTGCTTGCAGCAACATTGATGATTCCCCTGCTCATTTTGTACGCCGATGGCCTCGGTATTTTAGGAAGTTGGGCCGGAGCCAATCTAAAAGGAAACGTAAGCTTTGTCCTGTTTTTTTCGCAGGCATTCAGCGCGGTAAGTTTTAGCGATTTGTTCCCTGCCGTAATAAAGTCATTCTTCTTCGGCGCTGCCATTGGACTGGTGGGCTGTTATCAGGGATATAATGCCGGACGTGGAACGGCAAGTGTTGGAATTGCTGCCAATTCAGCAGTAGTTATTTCTTCACTCCTGGTAATTTTAATCGATTTAATTGCAGTTCAAATAACTGATTTGATGGTATAATGGAATCAAAACCTACAAATATAACTCCCTACTCTCCTGATAAAACCGATGGAGCCGAATCTGTAGTTGAGATAGCCAATCTCAGCAAGTCTTTCGGTACTCAGGAAGTTTTGAAGGATGTTACCTTGAAACTTTTCAAAGGAGAAAACCTGGTGGTACTTGGTAAGTCAGGCAGTGGCAAATCTGTTTTAATAAAATGCATTGTCAGGTTGTTAAATGCCGATAGCGGTGCAATCAATGTATTTGGGCAGGATGTAATGGCTTTGCGCCGGCATGAATTGAACGATCTTAGAAAGAAAATCGGTTTCCTGTTTCAAAGTGGCGCATTGTATGATTCAATGACCGTGAAACAAAATCTGGAATTTCACTTAAAGAGAATTAAAAAGGGCCTTTCCAGCAAAGAAATTGATGAAAAAATTGCAGAAACACTGAAAAATGTTGGTTTGCCGGATTCAATGGATAAAATGCCTTCTCAACTTTCGGGGGGAATGCGTAAAAGAATAAGCCTCGCACGAACCATTGTTATTGATCCGCAGATAATGCTGTATGACGAACCTACTACCGGACTCGATCCGGTAACCTCCGATGAAATCAGTCAACTTATTAACGAAGTTCAGGAGAAATACAATACTTCGTCCATAATTATTACGCATGATATTGCCTGCGCACGTACGAATGCCGACAGGGTTATTATGTTGTTGGACGGTAAAGTTTATGAAGAAGGGAGTTTTGAAATGTTTGAAAATTCGGAAGATCCCATAATACAGCCGTTCTTTAAGTAAAAAACGATTAAAAGAAAAAATCATGGATACACATACTGAAAGATTTAAAGTAAGGTTAGGGTTGTTTATCATTGGTGGACTGGCGTTGTTCGTAATTGCCATTTTCATCATCGGGAAACAGCAAAACCTGTTTAACCCGGTTTTTAAACTTACTGCTACCTTCCGGAATGTGAGTGGGTTGCAGGTGGGGAATAATGTCCGCTTTACCGGAATAAATGTT
>JAVEQP010000048.1:0-21924 GCA_034007585.1 Lentimicrobium sp.
ACGAATGACCACCAATGACAATCAATCCTTACCAATAACCCAAAAGACACCCTCCTATGCCATTCCTCGTTTTTGACCTCGAAATGAGTGGACCCGATCCGGGCTACCATGAAATTATTCAGATTGGAGCGGTATTGCTCAGCGACAATTGGGTGGAGCTCGGCACCTTTATTTCAAACGTTTGTCCTGAAGATGAAGAGGCATTTACCGAAGCCGCCGCGAAGATTCACGGATTAACCTGGGATGAACTGCAGGAAGCTCCGTTGATTTACGAAGTGATTGAATCGTTTGAAGCCTGGATTCGCAAATTGCTCAAGCGCAGTGGTGGTGACCTTCGGGATGTAATCACCTGCGGCCAAAGCGTTATTTACGACATCAACTTTCTTAAGTTTGCTTACCGTGATGAGAACATGGAATGGCCGTTCAGCAATACCCTCATTGATTTACATACCATTGCTTTCTTTTGTTTCAGAATACTTGAGGCCAATGGAAAACCCACTCCGCGTTCGCACAGCCTCAAGTCGCTCTCCGAATGGTTTGGGTTTAAGCGGGATGCCGGCACCCACAATGCCCTTGAAGATGCTGAACTCACCATGCTGTGTCTGAAAGAATTTTTCCAGCTTGCAACCCGACTGAAAATTCAGTCCTGATATTTTTTTGTCAAAAAAGCGTTTGCTCATAATTTAACCTCAGAATAGCTTTATATTTGTAGGTTAATTTGGGGAGTACAGCATGTTAATGGAAAATAAGGATATTAAAGCTTTGGCTGACAGTATTTACGCAGAATACGATCATTTGTTTCCATCGTTGTATCCTGATATACCGCTCAATACGCCCATGCTGATTGCTGCGCTTAAAAAGCAAAACCGCAGTATGGATGAGGATCAGCTCCCAGGCATTATGCAACAGGTAGAACTAGAACTGGCCCAACGTGTTTCCATTAACTGGAATAATTATGGCACCATTGCCATTTTGCTCCATTACAATTATCCTGGAGAGGATCTTGTTGCCATTACCCTTCAACGGGTGATTGATCTTTCACGCACCTTGCCAAACTTTAATGATCCTGAAGTGCCTGATGATGAGGTGCTGAATGCAATTATCTATACCTGGATCGGCCTTAGAGATGAAGAATCTTTTTTTGAGGAAGATGAAAGCTGGGACTGACATTTGTTTACTTTACAAGATATGAAAAGAAATCTGTTTATCATTGGCCTGCTATTAAGTACTGTTTTTTCATGGGCTCAGAACCAAAACATGAATCCTCCTGACCTGAAGAAAATTGGCAAATCCATAGCCAATGAGCGATCCTCCAACTGGTATCCCAAACTAATGACTCGTTATCAGTTAAATGATACCACGCTTTCTTTACAGGAATATCGGTTATTGTATTACGGCTATGTGCTTCAGCCTGAATTTATGAATAAATCAACCACTTCGCTGCTTGACAGCCTTACCCGGCTGATGACCACTGATTCAATTAGCCACCCTGACTATTATGAGATTGCAGAAGTGTCAGCGCGCATACACCAGCTTATGCCTTTCGACATGAAGTATCTGGATCCATTGAGCTTTGCGCTGCGGCTGACAGATGAGAATGACTTAGCTTCAAAAGTAGAATTTAAACTTGGACGTCTGGTCGAGACCATATACAATACCGGCGATGGCATGAGCGAACAGACTCCATTTTATGTTATTTCACCAACCCATGAAATGGATATGCTTCGGGCACTGGGTTTTACCCTTGCAGGCTCCGCCCCGATAACTTCCGGCAATATTGATTACATCAAAGTAAAAGCCAACGATTATGGCATTCAGGGGTTGTTCTTTAAAAGAGTGTATCCGTAATCTTGGTTGGGTTTACATTATCAATATGAGTGGAGAAATTATCCCGGTTTCAGTCGGTAAGGTCTAAAATCTGTTATGGCCAATACCAAGACTACTTTAAAACAATCATAATAATATGAGATTCCTATTATTTATTACTTGTGTATTTTGTCTTACAAGTTGCAAATTCTTAACAGTTGAAAACAATAAAAATAAAGTTGAAATAGAAGACAGCACTGGGTTTAAGCCTTTCATTAGTATTATCAACACTGATACTGTGCCTGAACTCTACAGATCAATATTTGGAGATATTTATGAATTGAACGACAAAAAAAGGGTAATATATCAATATCCAAATGAGAATAAATATTTAGATGAATACAATTCATTGCTATCGGCAACAAGCGATAAAATAGATTTGTTTGTAAAGCAAGATCTAACAAAAAAGGAAGAGTACATACTCAGTTTATATTATTGTGCAGAAATGAATGAAATTGAAACATTGCGAAATATTTTAAAAGACTATTTAAGCGCTGATTCATTGAATGCAAGAAATAACATACCTGTAGCAATTGATACCGGTAATATAAGGAATTTTATAGGTTACCCGCGGGTTACAAGCAATGGCAAAGTTCTTAGTACCTCCTTTGAATATTATCATTCACTATCATCAGGTACAAGAAAACATATTCCAGAACCATTACAACCCTTCCAAATAATATCACATAGTGATCATAGTTATTATTTTAATGATTCATTAATAATTGTTATGTCTGATGGTGGATTTGAAAATGCCAGAAATATATTTACGGTGTGGAAGAAGAAAGACGATAAGTATTATTTGTTAACAATCCTTGATAATTGGCTAAATGTAAGTATCGGTGTTCAAAAGGTTGATGAAGTTGTTACTATTGACAGAGGGAGAAAATTGATTATTGGCAGATCTTCAGGTGGTGATCAAGGTGATAACTGGAAGTCAATATGGCTTGGAGTATGGGCGTTTCCACGAAAATTCAAAATAGTTTATAATTTGAAAACCTATACATCCGGAAGCGTACAAACTTCAAAGTAACCGATTATAGCTACAAAATTAACAAGCGGGATTTAGTGGTAGAAATCGATGAAATTATCAAAAGTTTTATTTGGAGGGGTAATCAGACATTTTTAACAGACAGTATTTGTAAGCCAAATCTTGTAAAAGTTAAGTCGCTGTTAAACAAGGATGTTACTTCTGAGTATAATTTTTGAGAAAGGAGTTACTGGACACAACAGTACCTGTGTCCAATACTCTGTGAACAAGTAACTTGAAGCATTAGTCCCCGCAGAAGGAGTATGCATTTGGACAGTGAAGAAACCTACAAAACGGCTACCGGAAATAGCTGCAAAACAATATCTGCCATCAAAACGCCATTTCCTCCAACGGTAACAGGGCTTGTATCGCATCCGAAACAGAAGCCACGTTTTTAAAGGTAAGACTGAGCTTTTCATTCACCTCTTTCATCCTCACTGTTTTCTGGTAAACTTGAATAAACTGCAATACCGCACTGAAAATACCGCTCTGGTAGAAGGCAGAATCTTTGTCGGTAATAAAAGTGGCGTTCATAAGGTTGTTTCGCAGGCTGATTTTTTCAAAGCCCAACTGACGTGCCAGGCGGCGTAAACGCAGGGTGTTGATGAGTTCCTGTGTTTGTTTGGGTACCGGCCCGAAGCGGTCAATCAGATTTTCCTGAAATTTGAGTAATTCTTCCTCTGAACTAAGGCCATCCAACTCCTTATATAGACTTAATCGTTCGGTAATATTGGTTACGTAGCGGTCGGGCAGCATAATTTCGAGGTCCGTCTCAATCAGGCATTCCTTAACATATTCTTTTTGAGCCACAGGGGTGTCATCTTCATAAAGCCCTTTAAAATCAGACTCCTTCAACTCCATGATGGCCTCATCCAGAATGCGTTGATACATTTCAAAACCGATTTCGCTGATAAAACCACTTTGTTCAGCACCCAGAATATTGCCCGCCCCGCGTATGTCGAGGTCGCGCATGGCGATGTTGAAACCGCTACCCAGTTCCGAGAACTCCTCGATGGCTTTCAGGCGCTTGCGGGCTTCATCGGTGAGTACCGAAAGGGGAGGAGCCAGGAGGTAACAAAAAGCTTTTTTGTTGGAGCGCCCCACGCGTCCACGCAACTGGTGCAGGTCGCTCAGTCCATAATTCTGGGCTTCATTGATCAGAATGGTGTTCACATTTGGAATATCCAGTCCCGACTCAATGATGGTGGTGGCCACCAACACATCGTAATAGCCTTCCACAAAGTCCAGCATCACTTTTTCGAGCTTGTGGCCTTCCATTTGTCCGTGTCCGATGGCAACTTTGGCATCCGGTACCAATCGTTGAATCATGCCGGCAACCTCCAGGATATTATTCACCCTGTTGTGTACGAAGAAAACTTGTCCCCCACGCGACAGTTCGAAGTTTATCGCATCACGTATGGTTTCCTCTTCAAAGGTATGGAGTTCGGTTTGAACCGGATAGCGGTTGGGCGGCGGAGTGTTGATTACGCTGAGGTCGCGGGCACCCATCAGTGAAAACTGAAGCGTTCGCGGTATAGGTGTAGCCGTGAGCGTAAGTGTATCCACATTCACCTTCATCTTCTTTAGTTTTTCCTTGGTAGCCACTCCAAATTTCTGCTCTTCATCAATAATCATCAGCCCCAGATCCTTAAATTGAATATCCTTGCTTACCAGGCGATGGGTGCCGATGAGGATGTCAATTTCTCCTTTTTCAAGCTTCTTCAGGATCTCCGATTGTTGTTTGGTGCTTTTAAAGCGGTTGATGTAATCCACCTTGCAGGGAAATTCGGCCAGACGATCGCTGAAGGTTTTATAATGCTGCAGGGCAAGAATGGTGGTTGGCACCAATACGGCTACCTGTTTGCTGTCAGCCACTGCCTTGAAGGCAGCCCGTATGGCAATTTCCGTCTTACCAAAACCTACATCTCCGCATACGAGGCGATCCATGGGGTATGATTTTTCCAGATCGCGTTTTACATCAGCGGTTGATTTTACCTGGTCGGGCGTGTCTTCATAGATGAATGAGGCTTCCAGCTCATGTTGCAGGTAAGTATCCGGTGTGAAGGCAAACCCATCAGCGGCTTTACGCTCAGCATAGAGCTTAATCAGGTCCTTGGCAATATCTTTGACCCGTTGCTTGGTTTTTGATTTTAGCTTGTTCCAGGCCTGACTACCCAGCTTATTGAGCGAAGGAATCGTACCTTCCTTACCTACATATTTTGAGATACGGTGCAGCGAATGAATACTTACATATAAGATATCATTGTTTTGATAAATCAGGCGCATGGCTTCCTGCTGCCGGCCATTGTTTTCTATTTTTTCCAGTCCGTCGAAACGCCCCACACCATGGTCGATATGGGTCACGTAATCGCCGGGTTGCAGGTTGTAAATCTCCTTCATAGTGATGGCCTGCTTGCCGGCGAAGCCATCGCGGATGCGGTATTTGTGATAGCGCTCAAATATCTGGTGATCGGTGTAGCAGGCCAGTTTATTGTCACGATCTATAAAGCCTTCGCTAAGGGCGAGGTTAACAATATCATAATTCAGATCGGCATCTTTTAAGCCCCTGTTCGCTTTCAAGTCGCTGAAAATGGTCTGTATGCGCTCGGTCTGTTTGGCGCTGTCCGATAAAATAAGGTTGTGAATACCTGCTTTTGTGTTTGTATCAAGGTTTTGCAGTAATAGATCGAAATTTTTGTTGAAGGAAGGCTGAGGGGCCATGTTGAAATCAAAGCCCACACCTTCTTTCATCAGAAAGTGACTTCCAAACTCAATCAGGCTATGGTTGAGGACATCCAGTCTGAACTCTTCAACGGTTGAAAAGAGTTCATCCGGCTGTAGATGTTTGATGTCCTCATTGAGTTCAGCGAAAGCTTTTTCTGCCTTTTCGTATTCTCTTGAGATGATATCAATGGCCATAGAGAAGTCGCGCATCCATACCACCGAAGCACGGGGAATATAGCTGAGGAAGGGTTGCCGCTTTTCCTGTAAGCCGCGGTCCTGAATGTTCGGGGTAATGGTAATGTGGTCCAGATGGTCAATCGAAAGCTGGTTAGCGGGATCAAAGGTGCGGATGGATTCCACATCATCGCCGAAAAACTCTATGCGATATGGGCGGTCATTGGTGAAAGAAAACACATCAATAATGCCACCACGCAGTGAATACTGGCCAGGTTCCACTACAAAGTCCACCCGTTCAAAGTTATATTCGGCCAGCAGATCAATCACAAAGTCAACAGAGAGGCTTTCGCCCAGACCCAGACGTAACGTATTTTTTTTCAGGTATGCCTTGCTTACCACTTTTTCAGCCAAAGCTTCAGGATAGGTCACAACCAGCGTACCGCCTTCGCGTGTGCCAATGCGTTTCATCACTTCGGTACGCGACAGAACATTGGTATTGTCGGTTTTCTCAATCTCATAAGGCCGGCGATAGGTGGTCGGGAAAAAGAGGACTTTCTTTTTGTGGAAAGGTGTTTCCTGTTCTCCAAGTAAATTCTCGAGATCATTGAAAATATAAGCCGCCTGTTCCTTCTCGGGAAGTACAATCAGGTGCAGTGGACCTGAGTTGGCAAAAACAGCGGAAACCAGCACAGAAATAGCTGAGCCGGTTAAACCTTTCAGTTGCAGCCTGAAAACTTCGTCTTGGCTGCACAAATGCAAAATAGTCGCCATAGCCGTGCTATCGCGGTAGAAATCAGTGAGTTGGGAAGCTTTCACGGCTTGCCTGTTAAGTTTTAAGCGGTAAAGTTAGTTGAAATTGAAGGATTTTGACTGCGTTTTGAAGTTATAGCTGTCAGTTTTGTTTCTGATGGCAATGGAAGTGAACCAATCTGATTAGATTAAAGGTCAATCATCACTGTGAAAGAAAAAGAGTGGGCTATTCACAGGCATCTATGAAGATCATTTTCGAATGGGCTTGCCTGTCATTTTAAATACGAGTTCGCCTCCTGACATAATGTCTTCGTGCCGGATGGAAATTTTATGGTAAGGCTTTCCGTTAAGGGTAATGCTTTTTACATAGATGTTTTTCGCACTTAAATCTGGAGCACTTATGGTAAAAGTTTGACCGTTTTCAAGGTTAAGTATGGCATTTTCAACCGACGGGCTACCCAAAATATATTCATTGCTTCCGGGGCAAACGGGATAAAATCCCAGTGCACTGAAAATATACCAGGCCGACATCTGCCCGCAGTCGTCGTTGCCGGGAAGGCCGCCGGGGGCAGTATCATAAAGATTGTCCATAATCTGATGCACCCTTTGCTGGGTCTTCCAGGCTGCCCCGGCAAAACTGTATAGATAAGGCACATGATGGCTGGGCTCATTGCCATGCACATAATTGCCGATAATGCCCCGCTTGTCGATATCCTCGGATCCCTCGATGTGCTTTTCGTCCAGTTTCATGGTGAAAAGCGTATCGAGATGAGCAATGAATTTTTCGTATCCACCGGCCCATGCGATCAGCCGGGCTGGATCGTGGGGCACATACAGTGAATAATTCCAGGCATTGCCTTCTATAAAGCCCTGACCTTCCGTTTTTAGCGGATCAAAATCCTGTTGCCAGCTTCTATCGGAGAATTTTGGGCGCATAAATCCGGTAGAGGAATCATAAATCTGTTCAAAAGATCGGGCGCGGCGGTCGTATATCCCGGCAAGGCCACGATGACCCGCTTTTTCGGCTGCGCGGGCGATGCACCAGTCGTCATAAGCATATTCCAGGGTTTTGGAGGCTGAATTGGAAGTGAGATCGGCAGGTGCATAGCCATATTTCATATAAGCACCTATGCCATCGTAAGGCGCATAAGTGGCGCTGGCATCCATGGCTTCGAGCGCTTCATCAACATCGAAGCCGCCAATGTCCTTCATCATCGCATCAGCAATAACCGATACCGAATGGTAACCAATCATGCACCAGTTTTCATTGGCCTGATGCGACCACACCGGCAAAATGCCATGCACACTCTGCCGCCTGTGAGCTAACATGGAATTTATCATATCCGAAGTGCGCGCTTGCTGAACGATGGTAAGCAGCGGATGCAGTGCCCGGTAGGTGTCCCACAAGGAAAATGTAGAATAATTGGTAAAATCTTCGGCCTGATGGATATTCTGGTCCAGCCCGCGGTATTTGCCATCTATATCCATGTAAATGGTGGGCGACAAAAATGCATGATAGAGGCTGGTGTAAAAATTCATTTTTACTTCCGGAGTTCCGGATACTTCTATACGACTCAATTCACGGTTCCATTTGGCTGCTGCTTCATTTCGGGTCCGCTCAAAATCAAAGTGGGGAATTTCTGCTTTCAGATTTTTTAGTGCCCCTTCGGTGCTCACCGATGATAAGGCCATCTTTACCATCAATTGTTCATCGGCCTGCATATTGAAGCGGAACCAGGCCTGTACATTTGTCCCGGCCATTTCAGGGAAGTTCTCCCTTTCGTTAAACTTCCGGTAAAAACCGTTGTAAATAACCTCTTCCTTGTTTTCATAACCATAGCTGCTGATGGGTTTTGACAAGATCATAGCAAAATAAATAGTTCGGGTCCTGGCCCAGCCGCGGGTCTGGCGGTAACCGGTAATCAGGGTGTCATTTTCCATACGAATAAACTGCCAGATGTTCTTGCCGGGATAATTATAAATGCCGGCAGTCATATCCAGAACCAGATTGGTTTCTCCGGATTTAGAGTAGGTATATCGATGAAAACCAACCCTTTCGGTAGCAGTCAGTTCAGCCAGAATAGCGTAATCATCCAGCATTAAGGAATAGTAGCCCGGCGAAGCGGTTTCGCTTTCATGGGAAAAGCGACTTCGGTAACCCGATTCAGGATTGTCTTTGGTGCCGGGGTTTAGCTTCATAGGTCCGGTGGTGGGCATCAGCAGAAAATCTCCCAGGTCGCTGTGCCCCGTTCCTGAAAAATGGGTGTGGCTGAATCCGCATATGGTTGGGTCATTGTATTGATATCCGGCACAATAGGCATAAACATCCCGATTGTAACCTTTCCCCATGGAATAAGGAACGGTATCGGTATCAGGGCTAAGTTGCACCATCCCGAAAGGTACACTGGCTCCCGGAAAGGTATGGCCCATATGGTCGGTTCCGGTAAAAGGATTTACATAATCTACTGGCTGCTGGGCAAAAGCAATGGAAGAAATAAAAAGGATGAAAATGATCGGAAAATGCTTCATGGAAGGTTGGTTTACAGAAGCAAACTTACGGAAAACAGCCGATTCAGAAGAGATACTTATAGCGTTATTTCCTCTTTTTCCCCTTCCGGTATTTTTCTTCGTCTTTTTCGGCTTGCTGTATCAGCGATTTCCAGTCGGCGGGGCTTTCAGTAGCATAATCTACAATGTCGCTATACTCATTTTTTGAGATTTTTATCACCTCCACCGGATTGTCCATAAAAAGTTCAATTTCTTCGAGCAGGGGTTTTTCTTCGGGACTGCAAAACGAGATGGCGGTGCCGCGTTTGGTGGCGCGACCGGTGCGGCCCACACGGTGTACATAGTTTTCGGCTTTTCCCGGAAGGTCGTAATTCACCACGTATTCTACGTCAGGTATATCAATGCCACGTGCGCTGACATCGGTGGCAACCAGTACTTTAAAATCTCCGCTGCGGAATCGGCTGAGCGTTCGGGCACGTTCCTTTTGTTCCACATCACCGTGCATGGTCATACTGTGGATGCCCACTCTTTCAAGAGCTGCCTGTACCCGGCCGGCACGTACTTTGGTGCGGACGAAAATCAGGATTTTGCTTTCCGGATGATCTCTGATGATGCGTTCCAGGAAAAATCGTTTGTCGTCCATCTCAATAAAGGCAACACTGTGATTTACATTCTTCGATACCGGATCTTTAGGCGATACTTGTATGCGGATGGCATTTTTTACCAGGGAATAGGCTAATTTCTTGATTTCGGGATTGATGGTAGCCGAAAAGAATAGCGTTTGCCGCTTGTCAGGCAACTTTGTAACCAATTGACGGATATCGTGGATAAACCCCAGGTCAAGCATATGGTCGGCTTCGTCTAAAACCAATATCTGCAACTCGCTGATATTAACATATCCCTGACTTATCAGGTCAAACAGCCTTCCGGGAGTAGCCACCAGTACATCCACTCCTTTTTCCAGTCGTCCGGTTTGCGGAGCCTGCTCCACTCCCCCATGAATGGCTATCGATTTAATGCCGGTTCCTTTGCCTAACGTATTAAATACTGAAGTAATCTGCATGGCCAGCTCGCGGGTGGGCACCATCACCATGCAGCGGATGCCTTCAGTATGGCGTTGTTGCTTCATAAGTACATTCAGAATGGGAATCACAAAAGCCGCGGTTTTACCGGTCCCGGTTTGCGCTATGGCAAGCACATCTTCGCGGTGCAAAATGGGCGGTATGGCCTTAAATTGTATATCGGTAGGTCGCTTAAATCCTGCAGTAGCAAGATTGTTTTTTATGGCCGGTTCAAAGGCGGAATCTTCAAATTTCATGCAGCAGGGGTTGGGAATTCATTACGCTGCAAAGTTAGTAAAAATCAGGGCGTCAGATCTTACCATTCCGATGGGACATCTGCTAAGTGAAAAAAAGGATAAATTCTTTTGCGGTTTTTATGCATTTTTAAGAATCGATTGTTTAATAGAGCAACTTTCCTGTTCAGCTTAATTCTTTTCAAATGGCAAAAATCTTGTTTTTTACGATAATACTGCTTTCAACAATGCTTGCTTGCTCAAAAGGCAATGACAACCCTGAGGATAGCAATACTCTTAATAATTTGTACTTCCCTCCCCTGAACTCAGCGGAATGGGCTGCGGTTACTCCTGAATCGCTGGATTGGAAAGTTCAGCAACTCGATTCCCTGTATAATTTCCTTTCGGCAAATGGCACCCGGGCATTTATCGTGTTAAAAGGCGGAAAAGTAGTGGTGGAAAAATATTGGGGTAAAAATATTGCCAATACCGCCTCTTTTAATCGGGAGTCGAAATGGTACTGGGCATCAGCGGGCAAAACCATTACCGCTTTTCTTACGGGTATTGCACAACAGGAGAAACTGCTCAATATCAGTGACCGTACTTCTGCTTACCTGGGCAAATGGACTTCAATGCCAGAAGAAAAGGAAAACCTCATCACCATCAGGCATCAGCTTACCATGACCACAGGATTGGATTATGCTGCTTCTGATCCTTTTTGCACTGATCTGGGTTGTCTGGACTATAAGGCTGATGCCGGCACACAATGGTATTATCATAATGCACCTTACACCTTACTTGATGCAGTAATTACAAAGGCCAGTGGCATGGATTTCAACCTCTTTACTGATCAAAAGCTGGAGGCTGAAACCGGCATGAGCGGCCAGTGGATTGCCGATGGCTACAACAATATATACTGGAGTGTGCCACGGGATATGGCGCGGTTTGGATTGCTTATCCTGGCAAAGGGAAAGTGGGCCGAAACCTCTGTGATGTCTGACACTACCTACTTTGCTGAGATGACCCGTACTTCTCAGTCACTGAACCCTTCCTATGGTTACCTGTGGTGGCTCAACGGAAAAAATTCCCTTATTTTGCCGGGATTGCCATACTCCTTTAACACCAAATTCTCGCCTAATGCGCCCGATGATCTGATTGCCGGGGCCGGTAAAAATGGTCAATTCGTAGATGTGATTCCCAGTCTTAACCTGGTGGTGATAAGGATGGGTGAAGCTCCCGAAGGCTCTCAGATTTCTGCTCCATTTCACGATGAGATGTGGGAAAAAATAATGGCAGTGCTACCATAGCCTGGATGATGAAATTGTTTGTTATTCAGGCTGGCAAAGCATAATTCCTGCTAAAGCAAAGCTTCGACTTTAATTACAGATTCTCGCTTGATTTGTCACCATCAACGTATTCCAGAATATCTCCAGGCTGGCAGTCCAAAGCTTTGCAAATGGCTTCAAGTGTGCTAAACCTTATGGCTTTTGCCTTGCCTGTCTTTAGGATTGATAAATTAGACAATGTTAGGTTAACCCGTTCTGAAAGTTCGTTCAATGACATCTTCCGTTTTGCCATCATCACATCTACGTTTACAATTATTGGCATAGCTTAAACTGTTAAGTCGTTTTCATTTTGAATTTCAATCCCTCGGGTAAATATGATGGCTATGATATAAATTACGGCTGCCATTAATATAAATGCCTGACTGTCGGCCCAAAACTGGTTTAGCGTATCAATCTCAAAACCATGATGTTGCAAATTTTTGGCTGTTTGCCGGGCTATATAGCTTAATAGTCCGATGGATAGTGTGAAATAACTGATCTGCCTAATCTGTGCTGCTGCAAAGTTGCTAAATGGTTTTGATAAATTTAGTTTGGTCACAAGTCTTATTACTACATAAAAGAGGTAGGCCTTCAAGCACGAGATGACCAAAACAAAACTGTATATGCTAAAAAAAGCCCAGTGGCTGCGGTTATACATTTCGCTTAAATCCAGCTTTTGATAAAGATTGTGGACAATTTCAGGCTTAACCAAACTGAAAATGAAATTAACCAGCAAGCCTCCCGCTTCAACACACAGGCCGACAAAAATGACCCAGGCAATGACTTTAAGGGCTATAAATACAAAGTTGATTTTTTTTGACATGGTGTTAAGGTTTTTAAATTAATGTTGCAAAAATAATAAAAAATTATTGTTTATCAATAAAAATTTAGTATTTAACAAATAATTAACTTTATCCTTATTCAGCTATTTAGGAAAATGAGCAAGGTTATAGGTCGGGGAAAACCAGTACCTTTGTCAAGGAATTATAAGCTTTTAATCACAGCAATTATGTATAAATATCTGTTTGGCCCGGTGCCTTCCCGTCGATTGGGCATGTCGCTGGGCGTTGACCTGGCTCCCAAGAAAGTGTGTTCGCTCAATTGTGTATATTGCGAAGTGGGCAAAACTACTAAACTCACTCTCGACAGAAAGGAATACATTAAGGCGGACAAGATTAAGGCAGAGCTGGAATCCTATTTCGCAGCCAATCCCGATCCTGACTTTATCACCTTTTCGGGATATGGTGAGCCTACCTTGAACAGTGCCATTGGTGAAATCCTTGCCTTTATCAAAAAACTCAGGCCAAACATCCCGGTAGCGGTACTTACCAATGGAACGCTGTTTACCGATAAAGGAGTTCGTTCATCCCTGCTAAACGCCGATGTGGTGCTGCCCTCCCTGGATGCGGTGAGTGAAGCGGTGTTTCAAAAGATAAACCGCCCGGCTTCGGGGCTTAAGGCAGCGGATTATATTCAGGGCCTGATTGACTTCCGTAATGAATACCACGGGAAAATCTGGCTGGAAGTATTTATTTTGCCAGGATACAACGATGCACCCGAAGAACTTGACAGGTTGAAAGAAGTTATTGTAAAAATTGCCCCCGATTCTGTGCAGCTCAATACCCTCGACCGGCCCGGTACAATTATGAATCTGCAACCTGCCGGTCAGGAAGCCTTACAACAAATTGTTGATGACTGGAACTTGCCCAATGTTCAGATTATTGCTTCCTCGAAAGAGCGAAAAAAAAGCCAGTCCTATCGCACGGATGTGGAGGCCGCCATCATGGAAACCATCTCGCGCCGGCCTTGCACCCTGGATGATTTGGCAAATATCACTGGATTGCATGTGAATGAAATCAACAAATACCTTGATGTGCTGAGCGGAGCCGGTAACATTGAAACTGTGGAGCAGGAGCGGGGAGTGTTTTATCAGATTCCCGGAGGGAGAGGATAGACTGGATCGGACAAAAGGAGTGGGAGACACGGGGAAAATCTCTAATCCCGATCCCGTACGTACGGGACGGGACTAATTTATAATTCCTAAAAACTGATAGCCAATTATTTGAGTCATTTTCATGCTGATATTCAGTATCTTTAGTTTTTACTTTGCCATTGGGTTTTGACAGAAAACCTCAGAAATCAGGTAAATAAATAGAGCTTTAGCGTGCTCATTGGTGCTCATTTACAAAAGAAAGGAATTAATTTTTATGAAGAAAATTAAACTTCGCGGAAGTGAACTAAAGCGTTTGGGTTATACCGACAGCCGGGCCATTACATTGGCTATTCAATTGGTATCTAAGTATTTTAGCAGGGATAACAAGATTGAAGTATTGGAAGCGTTAGAGAAAATAAGCCTGGCTCCACATAGTTTTTTAAATGATTCAGTGTGGGGCGAACTGGCTCATTTGCTGATTGAAAAGCCGGTCAAGACCCAAAAGAAAACCGCACTGAATACTTCGGCATTGGATTTTAAGGTTTATGGAGCCGGAAATATTGACCCGGAAGCTATTCGTCAGATGGAATTAGCCATGAAGCTGCCTATTTCCGTGAAGGGAGCGCTGATGCCAGATGCCCATCTGGGATACGGATTGCCTATTGGCGGGGTGCTGGCCACATACAATGCGGTAATTCCTTATGGCGTGGGTATGGATATTGGTTGCCGCATGTGTCTGTCGGTATTCCCGGTATCGCCGGAAAAAATTGACCAGGATCGGGAGCACATTAAGGAAGTACTGCTTAGGGAAACCCGGTTTGGGCTGGGCGAGTTTCCCGATGAGCGCGATCATGAAATACTGGAACGAAAAGAGTTCCGTGAAATAAAATTTTTAAAATCACTACACAACTCTTTTGCCGCTCAGTTGGGCACTTCTGGCCATGGGAATCATTTTGTGGATGTGGGCTACGTAACCATCCCTGCTTTCTCCGAACTCATTGGTCTTCAACCCGGCGAATATTTTGCCATTCTAAGTCACTCCGGCTCGCGTAATTTTGGCGCTCAGGTTTGTCAGCACTATACCGAAGTCGCTAAAGATAAGTTGCAACTTACAGGTGAGGCGGCCAAACTGGCCTGGCTGGAACTAGATTCGGAAGAGGGACAGGAATATTGGACTGCTATGCAACTTGCGGGCGACTATTCCCATGCCAACCACCGGATTATCCACCGACGGCTTGCAAATGCCCTGGGTGAAGAACCACTGACCATCATTGAAAACCATCACAATTTTGCCTGGAAAGAGGAGCTTGAAACCGGAGAAGAGTTGATCATCCACCGAAAAGGTGCTACCCCGGCAAGAATAGGGGATGTGGGCGTTATTCCCGGAACTATGGCTTCACCGGCTTTTATTGTTGCCGGAAAAGGAAATGAAGAAGCCCTGCAGAGTGCAGCCCACGGCGCCGGAAGGTTGATGTCGCGCAACCAGGCCAGAAAATCATTATCCGAAAAAAAGATGAAAGAATACCTCCATAAGAAAGGGGTGGAGCTTATAGGTGGCGACCTGGATGAAGCTCCTTTTGCCTATAAGGACATCCATGAAGTAATGGATAGTCAGAAGGATCTGGTGGAGGTGCTGGGTGAATTCCATCCTAAAATTGTGCGAATGAAATAGGCAGGGGAGGGGATGCAGGGTAATGAATACCTTCCCAAAAAGCGTTGACAGCTATTGAGACTGATTCTAAATTTCTAATTCCAAAAGCTATTGGGACTAATGTTTTAAAAGCTTTAATTCGAGAAGGAAACGTATGTAGTTGTCTGTGATATAGTTACTTATACGTAGTGCATTGGAAACGATATTTCTAAATTCTATTCCTGATTTTTAGAAGATTAAGAAATAATTAATAAAATATTTGTCTGTCTGAATTTCATTTCGTTATTTTGCGAAATAAAGAATTGAAATTAAATACTGATGGAAAAGAAGGTAAAATTATCGCTGGAAATCAAAGAGATGGCGGCCCTGACCAAAGCTATGGGGCATCCGGTGCGTCTGTATATTCTTCAGAAGCTGGCACACATGAACGCTTGTTGTTATAGTGGCGACCTGGTGGATGAATTGCCGGTGGGACGTTCCACACTTTCACAACACCTCAAGGAGCTGAAATATGCCGGCCTCATACAAGGCGAAACCGATCCTCCATACATTAAATATTGTCTCAATCGTGAAAACTGGGCCCGGGCTAAAAAACTGTTCAAAGATTTATTTGCAGAAGCAACCGAATCGAAAAAAGAAGAAATAACCCCCTTCGGTAAATGAAAATATTGATTTTATGCACCGGTAACAGTTGCCGCAGCCAGATGGCAGAAGGTTTTCTACAATCCATGGATGCCCGTCTGGAGGTGTTTTCTGCCGGTACATTTCCTGCCGGGGCAGTGCATCCTCTGGCGATTCAGGTGATGCAGGAATCAGGTGTTAACATCACCGGACACCAACCCAAAACAGTCGATAAGTTTTTGGATAGGACATTTGATTATGTGATTACCGTTTGCGATGATGCCAGGGAAAGTTGCCCGGCTTTTACAGGGAAAGTAAATCATCATCTGCATATTGGCTTTGAAGATCCGTCCACAGTTCAGGGAAGCGAAGCATTCATCTTGTCAGCATTCAGGCGGATACGCGATGAAATCAAACGGGATTTCAGCAACCTTTACCATCAAACACTCAAAAAAGAACTTTAATATTGAAAAAGACGCTGTTTAGCGCAGGAATTCATCAACAATCAACAACTGAAATCATGGAAATTAAAATTCTGGGCCCCGGGTGCCCCAATTGCAAAACCCTCGAAAAAATGACCCGTGAAGCTGTAAGCCTTTCGGGTGTGGATGCCAACATCACCAAAGAGGAAGACATCATGAAAATAGTAGGTTATGGGGTGATGAAAACGCCCGGCCTGGTAATCAATGGCAAAGTCGTGCTATCGGGTCGGCTACCTTCTTCCAAAGAAATCATTGAACTGATCAATACCAACAAATAAACACTATGAAAGTAGCAAAATTATTAAGTGCATGGATGCTTCTTTTGGGTATGATGGCTGCCTGTTCAGAACAGAAAGTTCAAAATACAGAAGTGGTAACCATTGAAAATGAGGGTAGTGTTGAGGTGTATTACTTCCATAACGCCCGCCGTTGTGCTACCTGTGAAGCCGTTGAGGCACAATCGAAAACTGCACTGCAGGAGATGTACGGAAACGATGTTAAAATGTTCGTTTTTGATCTTGAAGATAAGGAAGGTGCCGGTAAAGCTGAGGCGCTGGATGTTTCGGGACAAACCTTGCTGGTGGTTTCCGGTTCAACCAAAATAGATCTGACCAACGAAGCATTTTTGTATGCCCGCACCAATCCTGAAAAGCTGAAGCAAACGCTGAAAGAAAATATTGATCCGCTACTTTAGGCGAAAACTGTAACAGATGTAAACTCATTCCTGGTTTTAACCGCCTAAACTGCTTTATGGAGACTTTTCTGCAAAACCTGTTCAGCAACAGTTCAATGCCTGTTGTTTCAGCCTTCTTGCTCGGCCTGATGATGGCCATAAGCCCTTGTCCGATGGCTACCAATATTACGGCTATTGGTTTTATTGGTAAAGATGTTGACGACCGCAAGCGCGTTTTTATCAATGGCCTTATTTATACACTCGGCAGGGCATTGGCTTATACGCTGCTGGCTGTAATCATCTTTATTGGTGCTGACCAATTCAAAATTTCCGGCTGGTTTCAGCAGTACGGCGAAAAAATCATCGGACCGCTGATGCTGATTATCGGTGTGCTGATGCTGGATGTAATCCGCCTGAATTTTCCGGGATTTAATAACCTCACCCAAAGGTTTCAACGCAAAAGTAAACACACCTATTGGGATGTACTGCTTATTGGTGTGGTGTTTGCGCTCGCGTTTTGTCCCTACAGCGGGGTATTGTATTTCGGAATGCTCATCCCCATGACGGTGAGCAGTGCATCGGGATTGTATCTGCCTGTGGTCTTTGCATTCGCCACCGGCCTGCCCGTAATTCTTTTTGCCTGGCTGATTGCCTATACAGTTTCGGGTGTTGGCAAGGTTTACAACAGCCTGAAATCCTTTGAAGTCTGGTTCCGAAGAGTGGTTTCTGTAATTTTCATTATTGTTGGAATTTACTACATCGTAGTTATTTACTTTTAACATTTTACCATAATGCTAAGGAAGAGAGTCAATCATGGAAGTAAAAAAAGAATTTAAAATACTGGGTTGGATCATTGCAGTTTTCGTATTTGCCTATTATATGCCCATTGACAGTTTACGCTTTAAAGAGGCGATAATTGCCATGTTCGATTTGTCTAAATGGTATGCGCGGGAGCATGTAATCCTCTGCTTGTTGCCGGCCTTCTTTATCGCGGGTGTAATCGCCGTTTTTGTCAGCCAGGGTGCGGTGATGAAATATTTTGGTGCGAAGGCAAAAAAATGGGTGGCTTATACCGTGGCCTCTGTTTCAGGGACTATTCTGGCCGTATGCAGTTGTACCATCTTGCCTTTATTTTCAAGCATACATAAGCGGGGCGCAGGATTGGGTCCGGCCATTGCATTTTTGTATTCCGGCCCGGCCATAAACATTTTGGCCATTATCCTTACAGCAAGAATTTTAGGATTCGAAATGGGGATAGCCCGTGTAATTGGGGCAGTTGTTTTTGCCATTGTTATTGGTTCATTGATGTCACTCATTTATCGAAAGGAAGAAAAAGTGCGCCAGGAAGAACAGCTTAATTTTCCTGACATTCCTGAAAAACGGCCTATGTGGCAAACGGCCTTTCATTTTTTTATCCTGGTAGTTATTCTCGTATTTGCCAACTGGGGCAAGCCTGGCGATGAAACCACGTCCGGTACCTGGTATTGGCTGTGGGCCAATAAATGGATCATTACGTCCGCTTTTTCGGTTTTACTGATTTTTTCACTCATTTATATTCTGAAGCTCAAGTGGCAATATGTGTTATTGGCTGCACTGGCAACGGCAGTTTCGGCTTTGCTCTCTTCCTCACCGCTAGTACCAATGGTGGTAGGCATGGCCGGGTTGAGCATCATTACCCTGACTGATAAACGTGATCCTGACAACCGCGAATGGACGCTTTCCTCCTGGGATTTTGCCAAGCAAATTATGCCTTTACTGGCGCTTGGTGTGCTGATTGCCGGATTTTTGCTCGGATCAACACACGATGATACCGCCCTGGCAGGAATAATTCCCAATGCATGGATTGCCGGTCTGGTAGGTGGAAATTCGGTGTTCTCCAACTTCTTTGCCTCGGTGGTAGGTGCATTCATGTACTTTGCTACCCTTACCGAAGTACCCATATTACAAGGACTTTTGGCTGCAGGTATGGGCAAAGGGCCGGCTTTGGCGTTATTGTTGGCAGGCCCATCGCTTTCGTTGCCCAATATGCTCGTTATCCGTGGCATTCTGGGTACACAAAAAACTGTGGTTTACGTCGCTCTCGTGGTTGTTATGGCCACCATTACCGGATTAATTTACGGTTCACTTTTTTAGCGTTAAGGAGGCTGTTATTTAAAAGGGCAGAAAGGTTTATATTCCTTCAATACTAAACTGATCCCAGTCGAGCCCTACGGCAAATGATTTCCGGTAAGCGGCCAGTTGATCATAATCAAGTACTGTTGTGCCAACAAACTCCTTATCCTCGGGAGCCGATAATATTATACGGCCTTTTGGATCAATCACTATGGAATGTCCGTTGTGCGGAATGCCATTCCCGTCGGCACCAACCCGGTTTACACCAATACAATAGGCCTGGTTTTCAATGGCACGGGCCTGAAGCAACGTATCCCACATATGAATGCGGCTGGCCGGCCAGTTGGCAACGTAAAAAACAAGGTCATATTCATGAACACCTTTAACCATGCGGTTTTTGCTCCATACCGGGAAGCGCAGGTCATAGCATACCAGTGGCCTGATTTTCCATCCGTTCAATTCAACAATCAATGGATTATCGCCGGCGGTATAATGTTGGTGCTCATTGGCCATTCTGAACAGGTGGCGTTTATCGGTGAATTCATAACTTCCATCGGGACGTATCCAGATCAGGCGGTTGTAAATATTATCGTTATCGCTGATGGCAATACTTCCCGTTATCACGCACGATAATTTCTCCGCCTGTTCTGCAATCCATTTCATTACCACTCCGTTCATCGGATCGGCAATTTGCTTTGAATCGGTGACAAACCCCGTGGCAAACATCTCTGGCAACACCACCAGGTCGGTCTGTCCGGTCAAAGGTTCCAGCTTCTGTTCAAAATAATCCAGGTTCTTTTTCTTTTCCGCCCATTCCAGTGTAGCCTGAACAATAGATATACGTATTGGTTCCGGAGATTTCATGATGTTAGGATTAGTTCAAAGTATGCTGTTAAAAGTTTAGATTTTGCAAAGGATTTCCGCTGCTTTTTCAAGGGTTTCATCCGTCTTGGCAAAACAGAAACGCAACATTTTATTATCCTCTTGCTTTTGGTAAAACGACGAAACCGGTATGGAAGCTATTTTATATTCCTTAACCAGCCTTTCGGCAAAAGCCATCTCCTTTTCCTTGCTGATGTCTGCGTAGTTTAACAACTGGAAATAGGTGCCTGAAGCTGGATTGGCCTTAAAGCGGGAACCCTTGATAAGTTCTAGAAATTTATCGCGCTTTTCCTGATAAAAGCTATGCAGATGAAGATAATTATCAGGGTTTTTCAGGTAATCTGCAATAGCGAACTGCACAGGAGTGTTCACTGCGAATACGACAAACTGATGAACTTTTCGCAATTCGGCGGTGAGTTCTGATGGCGCGAGCACAAATCCGCATTTCCAGCCGGTGGCATGAAATGTTTTGCCGAATGAACCAACAACCAGCGAGCGTGAGGCAAGTGCCGGATATTTGCATATACTCTCATGGGTGAGGCCATCAAAAATCAAGTGTTCATATACTTCGTCACTCAGAATAAGTATATCGCGGTTGCGTAACAGCAATTCCAGTTTTTTCAGGTCTTCCGCTTTGATAATCGTTCCGGTAGGGTTATGCGGTGAGTTGAGGATGATCATCCGGGTGCTTCCGGTAATCAAGCCGGGAAATGTTTCCCAGTTGATGGAATAATCCGGGGCCTGAAGTTTGGCATGTTTTACCATACCACCCTGCAGGGTTACTGCCGGGGTGTAACTGTCGTAAGCCGGCTCCATCACAATTACTTCGTCACCGGGACGGATAAAAGCTGCTATTACGCTGAATAATCCCTCGGTAGCGCCCGCTGTAATGGTGATTTCGGTTTCAGGATGATACTTTACCTTGTATTTTTTCTCAAACATTTCCGAAATACCCTCCCGTAAAGACAAGACTCCGGGCATGGGTGCATATTGGTTGTTTCCCTTCTTCATGTGGCTGTGAACCAACTTAATCAGCTCATCCGAAATAGGGAAATCGGGAAAGCCCTGTGACAGGTTCAGCGCATTGTGCTCTTTTGCAAGTGCTGACATCACGGCAAATATACTGGTGCCGGTGAAGGGCAATTTTGAAACGGTATTACCGGTGTATTTATCCATCGGGATATTGGTTTGATATCTGGCAAATATAGTCAAATAGGAAATAGAAAAATGCAATTTCCCTCTACGTATTTTACAAGTTTTTAGTAAATATTTTACCACCATCCGTAAATAACAAACACATTTCCCTGTTTTTGAATGAAATCCAGTATTTTTAGCTTCCCAAAATTTTGCCGATGGAAAGCTTGGTCAGTCACAAAAGATTTTGGTTTGATGCGCTTTACTTACATCCTCGCCCCATAATCCAACCAATCCAGCCCCAACTCATCTTGAAACATTTTGCCGTTGTATAAGTACTCATTGGCTGGAAGCCGCACATCAGCTACGTTGTCACGGGTAGTCAGCCCTTTTATATTCATGCTAAAGGGGTAGAAACTGTTTACCGTTGCCACCTCACCCTGCCCTCTCCGCAAGGAGAGGGTGAAGTATGGGTAAAGGGAGATGTTTTGAGCCATGAGTATTCTTTAGCCAAGCATAAATCTACAAAAATAGTAGGATTTAGCTCCCTTCTCCTTTAGGAGAAGGGCGGGGGGATGAGGTGCTACAATGTTTCAGCAACTTCCACTATTTTTTTCAACACCATCTTCAAGTTACCAAGCATAAATCTACAAAAATAGTATGATTTAGCTCCCTTCTCCTTTAGGAGAAGGGCGGGGGGATGAGGTGCTAGAGCGTTTCTGCAGCTTTTACAATCCTTTCCAATACTAATTTCAAATCCTT
>JAVEQP010000048.1:22024-29174 GCA_034007585.1 Lentimicrobium sp.
CCAAGCATAAATCTACAAAAATAGTATGATTTAGCTCCCTTCTCCTTTAGGAGAAGGGCGGGGGGATGAGGTGCTAGAGCGTTTCTGCAGCTTTTACAATCCTTTCCAATACTAATTTCAAATCCTTCAAAATATCTTCATTCCTGATTCTGATAACGGTCAGACCAGCCTGTTCAATTTCATAAGTACGATTTTTGTCTCTTTCTTTAACATCGATGATATTATGTACGGTTCCATCAACTTCAATAGCTAGTTTCTTTTCGTGACAATAAAAGTCGAGTACAAATTTACTGAACGGATGCTGACGTCTGAATTTAAGACCGCAACATTTTCTGTTTCTCAATTCCTTCCATAGAAGTTTTTCTGCTTCTGTTTCGGCTTTCCTCAGGTTCTTTGCCTGATTATGTGTTGATAATGACGCATCATGATGCAGTAATGTTTATTAGCTTGATTATCAATTCGGTATCTGTAAATGAGGTTTTAATTATAGTAAATAGCACTCTTTGAAATATTAAAGTCATGCAGGTTCATTGTTACCGTTGCCACCTCACCCTGCCCTCACCGCAAGGAGAGGGTGAAGTATTGGTTAACTGAGATATTTTGAGCCATGAGTATTCTTTAGCAAAGTACAAATCTACAAAAATAGTAGGATTTAGCTCCCTTCTCCTTTAGGAGAAGGGCGGGGGGATGAGGTGCTAGAGCGTTTTTTTACAATCCTTCCCAATACTAATTTCAAATCCTTTCACCAAAAGTTCCATAGAAGTCTGAAATTAGAATAAAGCCATTTTTCATTTCTTCAGCTACCGAATCTTGGTCTTATTTCCCTGAATTGTATTCAGCCAAAGCATGTTTACTATCTTTGTAAACAATCAGCACATCGCCCGATTCATTTGTCGCCAGTAAAAGCTTATTTTTGAAATAAATTCTCTGAATATATGTCACAACCCGAAAAGAAACTCTTCCTGTTAGATGCTATGGCATTGATTTACAGGGCTTATTATGCATTAAACCGAAACCCAAGGATCACCTCAAAAGGTCTGAATACTTCGGCCATCCTTGGATTTGCCAATTCACTGTATGATGTTATTAAAAATGAGCATCCCACCCATATAGGGGTTGCATTTGATACCCATGCACCCACAGTGAGGCACGAAGATTTTGCTGAATATAAAGCCAACCGGGAGCGTATGCCCGAGGATATCGCTTCTGCTATTCCATTTATTATGGAACTGCTCAGGGGTTTTAATATTCCCATTCTGTTTGTGGATGGTTATGAGGCCGATGATGTGATTGGAACTCTTGCCCATGAAGCGGCAGATGCGGGTTTTACCGTATATATGATGACACCAGATAAGGATTTCGGACAGTTGGTAACTGAAAATATCCTTCAATACAAACCCGGCAGGCCGAATGAACCGCCCGTGTTAATGGGTGTTAAAGAGGTGTGTGAAAAATTTGGGGTTAGCCGGCCTGATCAGGTGATTGACATGCTTGGCCTGTGGGGCGATGCATCTGACAATATACCGGGAATACCTGGTGTGGGTGAGGTTACCGCGCGGAAATTAATTGAGGAGTTCGACTCGGTAGAAAATCTTGTGGCCAATGTAGATAAAATTGAAAAAGAATCGCTGCGTAAAAAAGTAACACAACACAGTGAACAGGCTTTACTGTCGAAACGACTGGCTACCATTATTTTGGATGTACCCATTGCTTTTGATGAAGAAAGCCTAAAAATGGGTGCTCCGGATATCCCGGCACTGAAAACTCTTTTTGATGAAATTGAATTCAATACTTTCGGCAAGCGGATTTTTGCCGATATGGAAAAGGCCGGTCAGCAATCACTTTCTCAAACGGATTTATTTGCCGCAGTGGGGGAACCCATTGATCTCTCCAGTGGAATGGACACCATAGATCATGTGTCACACCAATATCACCTGGTAGATACCGTTCAAAAAAGAGAAGAGTTGATTGCACACCTTTCTAACTCGGCTATGTTTTGTTTTGATACCGAAACTACGGGATTGGATGCCAACAATGTGGAACTGGTAGGTATGTCGTTCGCCACAAAGCCCGGAGAAGCATGGTTTGTGCCGGTACCGCAAAAATATGCCGATGCCCTGGAAATAGTAACTGAATTTTCAGCAGTTTTTTCGAATGAAAAAATTGGAAAAACCGGACAGAATTTGAAATATGATATTTCAGTACTCAAATGGTATGAAATAAACGTGAGTGGTCCGCTCTTCGATACGATGATAGCCCATTACCTGATTGAGCCGGACATGCGCCACAACATGGATTTTCTGGCAAAAACTTATCTTGGATATGAGCCGGTGCCCATAGAACAGCTCATCGGCAAGAAAGGTAAAAACCAATTGACCATGCGCTCGGTGGAGCCGGAGAAACTAAAGGAGTATGCCTGTGAGGATGCCGATATCACCCTGCAACTAAGAAACGTACTGGAACCCCAACTTGAGGAAACAGATACCCGGAAGCTCTTTGATGAAATTGAAATGCCTCTGGTAAAGGTACTTGCAGCCATGGAGGCCGAAGGAGTGAAGATAGACAGTGATAACCTAAACCAGTTTTCGCATCAGTTGCAGCAGGAAATTGCTACAGTGGAACAGGAGATTTTTAAAATGTCCGGGGCTGAATTCAACATTGCATCACCAAAACAACTGGGCGAAATCCTTTTTGATAAAATGGAACTGTCCGACAATCCCAAACAAACCAAAACCAAACAGCATTCCACCAGTGAAGATGTGTTGCAAAAGCTCATCAACAAACATCCTATCGTTCAGCAAATACTGGATTATCGCTCACTTTCCAAGCTAAAGTCCACTTATGTTGATTCACTGCCACTCCTGGTCAACCCGCGTACCGGACGCGTACACACAACCTACAATCAGGCGGTTGCCTCCACCGGACGGCTGAGTTCGAATAATCCTAATCTGCAAAATATACCCATTCGCACCGAGCGGGGGCGGGAAATACGCAAGGCTTTCGTTCCCCGAAATGAGAAATATACCCTACTGTCAGCGGACTATTCGCAAATTGAATTGCGCATTATTGCGCACATTAGCGGAGATGAGGCAATGCGACAGGCTTTCCGTGATGGCATTGACATTCACACGGCTACTGCTGCCCGCATTTATAATACCGAGATCAATGCGGTATCAAAAGAGATGCGCCGCAACGCCAAAACGGTGAACTTTGGTATTATTTATGGCATCTCGGCTTTCGGTCTTTCGGAACGGCTGGGCATTCCCCGGCGGGAAGCTGCAGACATCATTGCCCAGTATTTTGAACGCTTCCCCGGAATAAAAAAATACATGGATGAAATCATTGCTTTTGCCAAAGAAAACGGTTTTGTAGAAACATTGATGAAACGGCGCCGCTATCTGCGAGACATCAATTCAGCCAATGCCATAGTGCGTGGTTTCGCCGAACGAAATGCGATTAATGCGCCCATTCAGGGTTCCTCTGCCGACATGATCAAGATTGCAATGATCAACATTCAGCGCGAGTTTGAACACCTGAAGCTTCGCTCCCGTATGATTATGCAGGTTCATGACGAACTGGTGTTTGATGTGCATCTTCAAGAAGTGGAAACCGTTAAATCCATCGTGGAAAAATTCATGAAAACCGCCATTGAGCTGAGTATTCCGCTGGAAGTGGAAATGAGCACCGGCAATAACTGGCTGGAGGCGCATTGATTGCAGCAATTAGCGTACCTCAGTGTAAAATTGCGGATTTCAGACCTGTCCGACTGTTAATTGAAACGCGAAGATGATTCGGCCAGGCAGATTGCATAACGTCAGCCCTCGCACATTAGCCTGCCTGTAGTCAACTGCGAATTGTCATTGGTGAACTGTAAGTTGTGAAGCGCTAAATATGCTGTTTCCATCAATTCAGCGGAAGTCCAAGAAACGGGAAAGTGAGCCGGGCCAATCTTTCTTTTAATTGTTCAGATGAAAAGGCGTCCATTCTTGCCAGTTTGAAATTACGCACATTGGCAAAGGTTTTCTTTCTTCTGGTTTGAAGTAAGCTGTTTCTGTATTCCTGTTCCTCAAAGTCAGCATATTCACGGGCAAGCTTCAGAAACAATTCTTTTACCGAAATAATTTCATCGCATCTCCATACATTGCTTCCTGCAAAGGCATAGCCCCGGTTAAAGTTGCCGCGCAACGCCGAAGTCAGCGAAGCAATGATGCAATAAGGTGCTGTTTTAATATCACAGGTGCGGATGCAATTTACCGGACAGACTTTAGGATGCCGCGTACCTGCTTCCACTGCAAGTAGAAAAGGCGAATTGATGGCCCGGCCGGGCATGCCAACCGGACTTTTAATAATCTTTACATCCTTAGGTCCTGCATCAATATAAGCCTGTTTGAATTCATGGGATGCATCACACTCAAGGGTAGTTACAAAACGGGTTCCCATTTGAACGCCCGATGCGCCCAGTGCCATTATGCGGGCAATATCTGCTCCGGTATAAATGCCACCGGCAGCGATTACAGGGATTACTTTTCCGTTTGTGTTGGCAATTTCATTCACCACTTTTGTCACTTCGGGTATCAGTTGTTCGAGGGCAAATTTTTCATCTGTGATTTGTTCAGGCTTAAACCCCAGATGGCCGCCGGCTTTTGGACCTTCTACCACAATGGCATCGGGCAGATAATGATAGTTGGCCAGCCACTTATTACACAACAAGGCAGCCGCCCGGGCCGAAGAAACAATAGGTACCAGTTTGGTCCGGCTTTCGGGGGTAAGGTATTTTGGCAAATCCAAAGGCAGGCCTGCTCCGCAAAAAATTACATCTATTCCTTCTTCAATAGAGGTGCGCATCATGTCATCAAAATTAGATAGCGCCACCATAATGTTTACACCAATGATGCCCCGGGTGAGCTTTCTGGCTTTGCGGATTTCCGTTCTTAAACCGGTAATGCAGTTTTCAAAGAAGCCAGCCCCCGGCTCTTTGTAAATCATGCCTAGTCCTGCAACGGAAATTACGCCTATACCACCTTCATCAGCTACAGCCGAAGCGAGTCCAGCGAGTGAGATCCCCACACCCATACCTCCCTGTATGATAGGTTTAGGGACGAAAAGTCCGCCGATATTCAGTGATTTAAAATTTGTCATCTTTTTGCTGATTTTAAGGGTGTGACGCTGATGGTAAATGTGCATTTTTGATTCCGTGAAACGGAGCATAGATGCCTCTTACTGCGAACAAAGGTAAATCAGGTCAAACTGCTGCATAAAAATATGTGTTAATCTGCCGGAAAGGGGCAGAAATGCAGGGTTTAGGGACGAAATGCAAATATTTAAGGGATGAAATGCAGGGCGGAAAGGCGATATTACTTAATTCAGGCTGCTTAGGAATAATGTTTACCGAACAGCTTACGGAATTCACCCATCTTCTGGCGGCTAACAGGAACCCGAAAATCAAGGCCTTCTATTTCAAGGGAGTAGGCGGGTGATGTGCCGGTAAGCCTCTTTACTTGGTGGCGGTTTACGAGACAGCACCGGTGACATTTCAGTATATCGGGGAATTCCGGCATCAACGCTTCTACTGCGCTCAATGTTTGCCTGATAACCTGCCGGCTGATGCGTCCGTTTTTACGGTAAAAGACTTCTATGTAATTCCCCGCTGATTGTATGAGTACTATGTTTTGGATATTTTCTTCAAAAACGTCTTTACCATTTTCAGAAGCAATACGAATTGATTGGTTTACAGCGGATTTGTTCATTTTATCCTGTTCTTCAAGCCAGTGACGGCCAGAATCGAACACCTGGACCACTTTGTTTTTAAGCGCATGGTTATAGTTCACCATGTTGAAAAGTACCAGTGGAAGTAAGGCAAGGGCACCCGAACGAAACAGGGTGAGCGACTGCATGTCAGGGATTTTAAATGCCAGGGCCGAGAGGCTGAAACCGGCAATAAGGACTATAAACATCCCCAGGTTCCAAATGATTTCTTTGCGGATAGTCCAGCGGGATGATTCAAAAAGCCGGGGCAGTAGCCCCGGCAAAAACAGGGTACTTAAAAAGAAAGTGGCAGCACTCACCAGCCCGAGTACAAGAACAAAGTAACCATCCTTGCGCGAGCCTAGAAAATTAATACCAAAAGGTTGAAAATAGAGGGTTATGAGCATAAATCCCATACTTACCAGGGTGATGGTGCGAAGGTTATGCTTAAAATTATTATGAAACGGATAGGGTTGGTTCAGGTTCTCAAACATCCGGGATGATTTGTGGGTACAAAGATAGGCTAAATGATTTGTTGATTTGTTGATTTGTTGAGCAAGTTGACCTATTAGGTTTTCTTCTAACCTGATAGGTCTTTGGGGTAGGTGTCAATGGGTGATTTGTTGATTTGTTGAGCAAGTTGACCTATTAGGTTTTCTTCCAACCTGATAGGTCTTTGGGGTAGGTGTTAATGGGTGATTTGTTGATTTGTTGAGCAAATTGACCTATTAGGTTTTCTTCCAACCTGATTGGTCTTTGGGGTAGGTGTTAATGGGTGATTTGTTGATTTGTTGAGCAAGTTGACCTATTAGGTTTTCTTCCAACCTGATTGGTCTTTGGGGTAGGAGTTAATGGGTGATTTGTTGATTTGTTGAGCAGGTTGACCTATTAGGTTTTCTTCTAACCTGATAGGTCTTTGGGGTAGGTGTCAATGGGTGATTTGTTGATTTGTTGAGCAGGTTGACCTATTAGGTTTTCTTCCAACCTGATAGGTCTTTGGGGTAGGTGTTAATGGGTGATTTGTTGATTTGTTGAGCAAGTTGACCTATTAGGTTTTCTTCTAACCTGATAGGTCTTTGGGGTAGGTGTTAATGGGTGATTTGTTGATTTGTTGAGCAGGTTGACCTATTAGGTTTTCTTCCAACCTGATAGGTCTTTTGGTAGGTGTTAATGGGTGCTTTGTTGATTTGTTGAGCAGGTTGACCTATTAGGTTTTCTTCTAAGCTGATAGGTCTTTGGGGTAGGTATTAATGGGTGATTTGTTGATTTGTTGAGCAAGTTGACCTATTAGGTTTTCTTCCAACCTGATAGGTCTTTGGGGTAGGTGTCAATGGGTGATTTGTTGATTTGTTGAGCAAGTTGACCTATTAGGTTTTCTTCCAACCTGATAGGTCTTTGGGGTAGG
>JAVEQP010000049.1:0-28891 GCA_034007585.1 Lentimicrobium sp.
CATCAAATCATCAAATCATCAAATCAACGCATCAACAAATCTTCAAATCATCAAATCATCAAATCCGCCTGAAGCGGAGGAACGACGATTCGGGATCAAATCCTCAAATCATCAAATCATCAAATCAACGCATCAACAAATCATCAAATCCTCAAATCATCAAATCCTCACATCATCAAATCCTCAAATCATCAAATCCTCAAATCATCAAATCCTCAAATCATCAAATCAACACATCATCAAATCCTCAAATCCTCAAATCAACAAATCACCAATCCCCCACCACCAAAAGTTTCTTTGATACCGGTTGATCTGCAACCTGCAGCCTGAGCATATATAATCCCGGTACCAGATCATGCAGTGGAATTCTAATCAACTCAGAATTTGCACTAAGGCTCATCATCAGCCTGCCACTCAAATCATAGATGAGGATATCACCCTGAATAATTTCATCCGTATTCAATTTCATAAATACTTCATTGAGTGCTGGTTGAGGAAACAACATTACCTTATCCCTAAAGGGAGACTGTTCAGAGAAACCTACCGAGGGACAAGCATAATGCAAATTATATCCCGGACGAGTTGTCTGACTATCGGAAGAAAACCGGAGCATAAACGTTTCCGATGTTGTCAGCGATGATGGCGGCAAAACATTCCCCGAAAGGGCATATAGTAATGGTGCTGATACGTCAGTTCCGTCGTATATCCACAATGAATCATAGCCTGGCTCCAGATTAAGCTGACTGAAAGAAAGCGCCAATGGGCCACCGCCTTTGCTTCGCACGATTCCGGTGTAATTTTGACTGTTGTCGTAATTCCTGTATGGTCCACCCGTATCAGAAAGGCTGTCTGCACAGGCATCAGTATTTCCCTGAGTAAATTTATCGGCAATAAGTTCCCACAACTCAGAGTGGCCATTATCATAACCAAGCGCCCATATCCCTATTCCACCGGCTCCACGGCGATTCACCAGATCATACTTTGCACCCAGGCTGCGGGTATCATCGTAAAAGCATTGTCGCCATCCTGAGGTGAAAAAACTAAAATATGGATTGAAGCTGTATTGGTCCCAGTACAAATTATCCCAACTGTAATACCCGCTGTTGTTGTTGCGGATTATCCTGTAGGTTACCGCCACACCCTGACCAGTAGTAAGGGCCGGCAAAATATTGCCATTTACGGGCCATTCCCGGCCATAGTATGGCTGACCGAGAATGAGTTTTTCAGCAGGCACTCCCTGACTTTGGTAATAAGTGAGTGAACCGGCCGATCCGTAAAGGAAAGTGGTGGTAAGCGGCCATAAACCGGCTACCGGGCCAGCCAGCGTACTTCCATTCCAGTAATAATCATAGGCCATTATTACAATAAAGTCCAGAAAAGGAGAAATGGCTGGCACATTGAATGTATTGCTCCAGTTAACGGCAGGAGCGGCAATACTCAGCTCAAGATCGGGAATGGCCTGTTTTAAAGTTTGAGACATAAACTGAATACATGCAGTAAGTCCGGCCTGCTGAGCGGAAGGCACCGCTTCAAAATCCAGGTTAACCCCTTGCGCACCGCGGGTTTGAATGCGATAGATAAGATTGGTTGCCAGGGTTTGCTGTGCCGTTGGATTGGCGAAAAAAGCTGAATGGCCCGAAAACAGCGTGACACATAAATGAACTTTTACACCATGAGCCAGTGCAGTATCAATTACCGGATCAGTAGCCCATTCATGTTCAGAAACGGGGTTTCCAGTCAGGGGATCCACTTCATAGGAAAAATAACAAATGTCTGTGAGTAATTCCCATTGATAGTTTTGCCAGGCACTGCCACTCCAGAAAGGATGATAACCAAAAATCCGTTTTAAGAGCGGCGCTGAACCCACTTTGCCTTGTTTAAGCACTTTTCCCTGATAATGGTTCAGACTATCATAGGCAGCAGTTGACAAGCTGCCCAAGGCATTCCAATTCGCCTGTTCTTCCTGATGGATGCTTATTTCCTGGGCAGTTACAAACCCAACTAAGGTAAAAGAAAACAGAGTCGCTAAAAATAGCGTTATGAGTTTATGAGTAAAGGATATCATGCAATTTAAGTTAGTGAAAAACGGAAAATCTGGCGAATTTAAAATATTTTAATTTCCATGCCACATTAAAGTGCGTGAGCACGCGTTGGGCCTTCGATGGTTCGACTGGTTCGACATGGTTCGACAAAAGCTCACCAACCAGCTCACCAACCGGCTCACGCACCGGTGCGCGCAAACATTTTGGGGATTAATGCTGTCAGAGATTTAATAAACAAGATGCATTTTACTTTTGTTGCGCCAGCCGGCATCATAGCGGTTATTCACAAAAAAGACCAGCAAGTCGGCATCGTAACGATTGTCAGCAAACCATATCTTTTTATTGGCATCATACCGGTTGTCAACGAAAAACCATCGACCTTCCGTATTTACATCGTAGCGATTCGCAACCTTAAAAACAAGCAAATCCGCATCATAGCGATTACCAACCACATATACCTTAAAGTCAGCATCATACCGGTTGTTACAGCTATATATCTTCTGAGCAGAGACTGCAGAATACATAAACAACGAGAGAAGTACAGCACAAACGAGTTGCCTTAGCCTTGTTTTCATCTGTTATTAATTTGCTTTTTAAAGGTCAGATGGAATACGCCATAATATCATTCCCCGTTGGTGAGAAAATCTTCTCATGGCTATTTCATGCATACAAAGCTAAGACAATTATGTGCTTATTCCTAAAATTTAAGATAAAAGTCCCTGGTCAGCTCCCGATAGCTTTCCGTATAGTTTCCCGAGCGCTCTCTTATGGACAGTTCTCCGATATGAGCAGGCTGATAAGTGGATGAAAATTCAATCAACGCTCGATTGGGTGCGGCATCAGCATAAGGTTTAACATTGAGCCTTCGCATAACTTTCAACCCCACAGCTTTCGCCATCTCAATAAAGGGTTCAGCCTGTATGGCAGGAAGCACAACGCCAAACCGGCCTGACTTGTTGAGCAAGCGGGAGATTCCGCTAATCAGAAGCTTAAAAGGCAGGGATTCGTCGTTGTGACGAGCCAGATTCCTGTCAGGAGAAGGAGCCTTAAGTGATCGGGAGAAAAAGGGCGGATTGCTGACAATATAATCATATTTCGGCCCATCGGGTGATGCAAAATCCTTAAAATCTGCAACCTGAGCGCTCAGTCTTTCCCTCCAAAGTGTATTTGAGAAATTGAGTTTGGCCTGCTGAATCGCCGCAACATGCACGTCAATCGCTGTGATAGAAGCTGCTGAGCGCTGGGCGGCCATTAAAGCGAGTACACCACAGCCGGTCCCAATGTCAAGTAGGGTTGTCGCCCCATTAAAATTAGCCCAGGCACCCAGCAACACCGCATCGGTGCCCACTTTCATCGGACAGTTGCTATCGTCAGCCACAAATTGTTTAAACGTAAAGGACATGGTGCAAAAATAACTGAAAGTAAGGGAGAGGCAACGGCAGCTACTCGAGGTATAATGCTATTAATCCTTCCGGTGCATTCACATGGAGAATTTTGTTTTCTCTATCTACACGAGTAATAATGTCGTCAGTTATTGGAATAAGTATTTCTTTATTTCCACGTAATACACGTAGAATGGCCTGATGTGGATATTCAAGCACCTCTTCTACCCTTCCGGTTTCGCCAAAATTAAGATCAATTACCTGGAAGCCTTTTATCTCATGATAATAAAAGCGATCTCCGGTCAGGGCCGGTAACTGTTCAATTGGAAGGAAAAGGTCGCAGCCGAGTAATATAGAAGCCTGTTCTGTATCATCAATATCCTGAAACTCAATCACCGCCCGAAGGTTGTGCCGGAGTTCGATAGATAAAATAAAAAAAGGAATCAGTTGGCCGTTCATTCGAACGAAAACTGATTCCAGATTTAGATAATTTTCAGGCTCATCCACATCAAGTTGAACAAGCACCGCGCCTTTGGAAGCAAACAACCGGAGTATTTTTCCGAGATAAAAGTATCCATCCATAGGCAAGTACTTCGGGAAATATTATTCTCCCTTAGGTTCTTCCTTTGCAGGTTCCTCAGCAGCAGGCTCTTCCTTTGCAGGGGCTTCAACTACCGGCTCTTCCTTTACAGGTTCTTCAGCAGCAGGCTCTTCCTTTGCAGGGGCTTCAGCTACCGGCTCTTCCTTTACAGGTTCTTCAGCAGCAGGCTCTTCCTTTGCAGGGGCTTCAGCTACCGGCTCTTCCTTTGCAGGTTCTTCAGCAGCAGGCTCTTCCTTTGCAGGTTCTTCAACTTTAGGTTCTTCCTTTGCAGGCACCTCGGCAACTGTTTCTTCGGCCGGAGCATGCACTTCGGCTTCTTCGGTCACCACAGCATCTTCCTCTGCGGGAGCGGCAGCTTCCGCTGCTTCCTGTTGACGCTTCTTAGCGATCTCAGCAGCACGGGTTTCGTTTATCTTTACTTCTTCTTCGAGACGTTTTTTCTGCATTTCACGCTCTTGTTGAAGATCTGATTTAACAGCACTGCTTAGCTTGGCTTCTTTATTCTCTTTCCATTCGTTAAAGCGAACTTCAGCCATTTCTTTAGTAAAAGCATTCTTGGCAACCCCCTTCATCAGGTGGTTGTAAAAAAGTACACCTTCCTGCGCTAAAATACTTTTAACGGTTGGGGTAGGTGAAGCTCCTTTGGTTACCCATGCATAGGCTTTTTCAAAGTCAAGTATAATCTCGGCAGGCTTGGCTACCGGATTGTACGTGCCAATCTTTTCGATGAATCTTCCATCGCGGGGTGCACGACCGTCCGCAATTACAATGTGATAGAAAGGGCGTCCCTTTTTACCAAAGCGTTGTAATCTGATTTTTGTTGGCATAAAAAAATGATTTAATGATTGTTAAGGCTATTTTTTAAAACAAGGGTGCAAAGTAACTACTTTTTGCTGAGATAAAAAAGCAGGAAACAAAATATTTAATCAGATGTTACCTTCATCAAGGATGTGACTGGTGAAATGATCGGCCACAAGCTGAATCTAAACTCAGAAAGTTCTGAAAACAAACAAATAACAATGTATGGTAGCAATGGGAACAATTTTTGATTGGAGCATCCTTAAAACCCTTCCTTTTGATGGCTGATGATGTAAAATTATTGCGTTCCGCGCTACTTACCGCATTGCTACTGGTGGCTATCATGTGGGCCACAAAGGGAATGGAGCTGATTGGAGGCTTTTCATTGTCGTGGCTTGGCATATTGCCGCTTCAGGCTAAAGGACTGCCTGGTATATTGCTTGCGCCATTGCTACATGCCGATCTGGCACACCTGACTGCCAATTCCACACCCATGTTTTTTCTTGGAGCTGCCTTGTTCTATTTTTACCGCAAGCATGCCTGGAGCATATTGATTTTATCGTGGTTGCTCACCGGAACCTGGGTATGGTTGTTTGCCCGTGGAAACAGTTACCACATTGGCGCCAGCGGAGTGGTCTATGCCCTGGCGGCTTTCCATTTTACGGGAGGCCTTTTACGGAAGGAGCCCCGGCTTATGGCATTTAGCTTATTGGTTATTTTTCTTTATGGAAGCATGGTTTGGGGTGTTTTCCCCGATTTTTTCCCAAAAAAGAACATTTCCTGGGAATCCCATCTTATGGGCGCAGTGGCAGGCGTTCTCCTTGCTTTTCACTACCGGCAAAATGGACCGCAACCTAAAAAATACTCCTGGGATCTTGAAGATGAAGAGGAGTCTGTTGAAGATGACAATCAGGCCGGCAAAGAGGTTTCACCGGTTGAGGAACCCGGGCAGCAAACCTCATTACCCGCTTCCGCTGAAAAGCATATCATTGTATATCACTATAAACCAGATAAAAAAGATCAGGAATCTGGAAAAGCGCCTTAGCGAATCCTGGTTTTACGAAGATAGATTAGCAATAATATGGCCAGAATAAATACCAATACTACCGGGCCCATCCACAAATAAATATTGGTATATATTGTTTTCTTTTCCACATTACCTTTATTCCATGAAAAATCGTCGTCTTCAATATTTTTCCAGGTTGAATCGAGGGTAGTATTGTATAGTGCCAGATACTTCTCAGAACTGTCAATTCTTTGCATAGCGGCATACGTAATCATTTGATTGGAATACATCTTTCGAAGCTCCTGTCGCAAACGCAGTTGCTCTGCAATGGTTATTCCCTGGTAAAAGTAAGCAGAAGCTTCTTTGAAATCGCCCTTTTTTATCAGCAACTCTCCGATAGAATTTAAGGAAATGGCTATACTTCGCTTGTCCCCCAGTATTTGATTGTACTTGAGTGCCTGGAAAAACGAATTCAATGCCCTGTCAAAATCATTATAACGTATGTAGATGTTTCCCAGATTATTAAGGGTAGTGGCCAGGCCGGCCAGATCGCGCAGATCATCGCGCAATGCCAGTGCCTGATTAAAATAATCAAGGGCAAGTGCATTTTGATACGTGTTCTGATAGATGCCGCCAATATTGTTCAGGCAGTAGGCGCGGCTGTATTGATCATTGTTGAGTTCTGACAAACGAAGGGCACTTTTCAGATCATCCATGGCTGGATCATAATTGCGCTCATTCAGTTTAACCGTACTCATATTTATCAGTGCATCAATGCTTTTTGATGTATCAGAATACTGTCTGGCAATAGTATATACACGATCAAAAGCAGCCAGAGCCCGGGAATTTTCGCCCATATAACTATACATGGTGCCAATGTTAATCAGTCCGCTTGTTGAACCCGCGGTATCGCCCAGCGCTAATTTCATATCAATGGAGCGCTTGAAATAATCGAGGGCTTTGGGATAATCACTCTTTTCCTGATAAAGCACCCCAATGTTATTTAAGCTGGCCGCAATTCCGGCTTTATCACCCAATTTGCTGTAGAGCAGGTAGGCGGAATCAAACTGTCTGGAAGCAGTTTCAAGATCACCGGTCATAAAATTTAGCACGCCGTTAAAACGATAGGCTTTGGCCATGGACGGTTCATGATTCTGCCTGCAGGCCTCAGAAAGTGCCTTATCTGCCAGGGAAAATGATTTTTCAATGTCAGAATTACGGTAAAGTTCTGCTTCTTTCAATACCACCTCTACTGAAGGCAACACCTGTGCAAATATCGGACAGTAAGCACCCAATATCATTAGGAATACACATGCGATCTGCAATAAGTCCCTGAATTTCCGTTGGTTTGTTTGTTGTCGTTTCACCTCAGCTAATGTATGGAAATATATGGTAATAATTTATAATACAATTCGTCATAAATCAATGGGATACTTTTAACATCGGCAGGACTGGCAAAAGCCCCTTTCCGTATGCGCGCATCCACCAGGGCTTTGGCAATGTAATAATCAATGTAAGGATGGGCCCGCAGCTCTTCCAGCGAAGCCGTATTTACATTGAATTTTCGAATAAGGGAGGTATCTACAAACACGCCTTTACTCATTTGAGCATAGCGGGCACTGTCCATACCATATACTTCGAGCAATTGCCCGGTAGATGCAAATCCGCCCAGCTTTTCGCGATAGCGGATAATACGCCGGGCAAAAGCGGGACCTATACCCCTCACCTTAACGAGGGTCGCCGAATCTGAAGAATTCAGCTCAGCTGTAAATTGTTCGTAGGCGGGATAATTCCCCCTTTTCTCTCTTTCAGCGGATGCGTACGCAGAAGCTTGAGCAGGAATATTTATGTAAGGTTCAAGGATTTTATACACTTCATCATTGAAAGCATACAACCTTTTCAAATCTTCGGGCACTTTAAACCGCGCACCTTTGTCTCTGTATTTTATAATACCTTCAGCCTGGCGCGACGAAAATCCCAGCGCCATCCAACCCTGCTCATCCAATACATTGGGATCAAACTGAAAAGGCGTAAATTTTGCCCTGCCCACCGCTTTGTCGGGCTCATTGAAGTCGAAATCCTGCTGACTAACGGCTGAGCTTGCCTTGTCCAACTGCATAAACTGTTCAATCTCGGCAGCAAATTCTTCCCGGTTTCTGAGCTCGGGCTGCTCCCGGGAGACATACATTGCCGGCAACAGCACCACGAGAACAATAAGCACAACCAAAAAAAGAATGGCATTACGCTCTGACTTACCAAAGCTTAGAAAGTCTTTAAGCTGTTGCTTCACTTTATTATTATTTTTTTAACGTTCCACATCGTCGTTTTCGCTGTACGAATCGGGTTCAGCCATAGGCTTGGCTACCAATACCCTGTAAAAAAACCAGGCTGCAAGTGCGGTAACCGACACCTGAACCGTTATCATCAATATTAAAGCAGAGGTATTCATTATGGTGTTTTTTGAGGTTGATGGTTTTTTCTCCAGGCAATATAGACCAATACGGCAATAAAAACAAATAAACTCATCAGCAGCAGCCTCGCCATGTCAATATAGAAGACCTTGTTAATCATCTTTCCGGTGAACAGAATATCACCTTTTCCCACTTCATCACCGGGTTTAATGCTCAGTGTATGCTTTGAAGGCATATAGCGATAGTTTTGACTACTGACGGATCCATCAGCTAATTTATTGCTCACGCTGATGTAGTATTTTTTACGAAGCAGGAAGGTAGAATCAACTATGCCCGTATTTTCACTGTAAAAGGCATCAGCAAACCACAATTTATTCGGACCGATACCCTGATGTTTCAACTGTCCGATAATACTTTCGTTGTGAAATTCCCAGTTTCCAATCTTTTGTCCGGTCCAGTCATCATTTACTGGTCTTACCAAAGAACCAAAAAAGACCACAATCAACATGATTGGTGTAATAAATTTTATAATGAACCGATAGACTAAAGGAATTTTAATATCGGCCCCCATATTAATTTCACGCCAACCCTTTTTAAGTCCGAAGACCCACGAAAATAAGATGGATTCAAGCAACGCAAAAACTACCAGCGAAACCGTTCCTCCCCAATAGTCATACTCATCAAATACACCCTGATTAAAAAATAGTATGGTAGGCAGGCCCAGGATCAGGATAATTACGCCAAAGCCCAGGGCTGCATTTTTGCGGGACCAGTTAAACTCATCCATTAAAAAGCCCATGCCGGGAGTACCCATAGCCAGCGAAGAGGTAATGCCGGCAAAAAAGAGCAGCCCGAAAAAGCTCATCCCTGCAATGGCCGATAATATTGGGCCCCATTGTTGAAACAGGAAAGGCATGGTTCTGAATCCAAGCCCCAGTCCTCCGATGCCACTCAGCTCCACTACCTTGTCCACGCCAAGATATCCTATGGAAATAGGGATAATAATGGCGCTTCCCAGCACAACTTCCACAAATTCATTCATCCATCCGGCTGACATGGCGTTCAGGGCAATGTCGTCGCGTTTATTGATGTAAGATGCATAACATTGAATAGAACCCATACCCACCGAAAGGGTAAAAAATATCTGTCCGGCGGCAGCCAGCCACACTTTTGGATTGGACAGAGAGCTATAATCAGGAGTCCAGAGGAAATTAAGCCCCACCGTACCATCAAAAACAGCACCATTGGTACCGGCTTTCAGGGTGATTCCGCGATAAGCGAGAAACAGGCCGAAAACAATAAGCATGGGAACACCTATCTTGGCCACGCTCTCTACTCCCCCGCTCAGACCCCGGCTCAATATCCAGGTGTTCAATGCCAGACACAACAAAAAAAACACCAGGGCTTCATAGGGTATGCCGGTGGTGGAGGTAGTAATATCCAGATAATTGGTAAAAAATCCGGCTACTTCATGCTGATCCATTCCATTGAAGGTACCCATCAGGGAGTGATAGATGTATGACATGGTCCAGCTTTCGATATAGCAGTAATAGGAAGCAATGGCGATATTAGAAAAAATACCAAATACGCCTACATATTTCCACAGCCGGCGCTTGCCCATGGCATCCATGATAAAAGGCGTGGAATGGTGTCCAAACTGCCCGCCGAAGCGGCCGGTTGACCATTCTATCATAATCAATGGCAGACCCAAAAGCAGAAATGATATGAGATAAGGTATGATGAAGGCTCCCCCGCCATTCTGAACCGCCTGAACCGGAAACCTGAGAAAATTTCCAAATCCCACAGCATTGCCGGCCATAGCCAATACCAAACCTACCCTGGAGCCCCACGACTCTGTATTAGTACTCATAGTTTATAGCCCGTATTAAGAAAAGATTTCCGAAAGTAAGAAACGCTCTCCTGCAGAGAAAGCTTTATATGGAACTGGTGATGGGTGAAACAGAAGGGTGCTTTTGGGATGCGGAGGGAAGACTTTGCAAGCATACATTCCGTTTTAAAAGGGGTTAATTATGCAATATTAAAAAAAAATCCCTTATTTCATGGAACTTTGATAAGATAATTTCCTATCCGGCACTCAAGGCATCGCTTATGATCGCAATAATCGTTTTTTAATCCGATTAAAGCCTGGGCATTGAAAGCCGAACGAACATCCATACCAGCCGCCTTCCAATGGGTGGTAATGGTATTGACTTCACCCGGAATCTGAGTATAGAAATCAAGCACCCGGTTACAAAGAACATCATTGTCTATTGCTCTTCCATAAACAAACAGAAAGGGAAGTACTGCATTGATCAACAGTAGGTTTACGGCGTTGTTACCAAGATTTTTATGCCGGAGTCCACTTGGTTTATCAAATAAATAATGGGTATTCCAATAAACGGAAGTAGTTATGGAGGAGAAAACAGTAGAAAGGGCTTCCAATGTTGTGCTTTCGATAAGCTGGGAGAGCAATGATGGTGTGCGTGACATAAAGTTGGCAAACTGTGCCAGCCTCAGGGTAGGGAAGTTCATGGGACGCATACGCAGAAATCGCCACAAATGCAGATCATTGGGTACAAGCTGATACTTCTTTCGCAGGAAATGATACTCAGTGATGAGTTGCTGAGGCCATTCATCTTTCCATTCAGTGGACAACATGCCGGCCTGTCCCATGATAAGCGCTTCCACCTGCATGGGATTGTCCCGGTGGCGGACAAGTAAGCTATACGGCAGTGACCGGGCCATCATCTCAAAGGGCAATGCGTTAACGCTGAAACCGAAACTTCTGGCAAGGGTGTAGTAAAGTGCTTCCTCCCAGTTATTGTGGCCCAGTTCAAGGAACAATCCTATCATCTCCGACTTTCGTTCAATCCGTTCAATCAGCATGCGTTCCAGCCAAAGATTGATTTCATGCTCAGGTACGGAGCTCACCAGATTGATGCAGGGAACCCATCGCTTTGCCGATAAAAAGTCCCGGTAACGGTGAAAAAGCACATGATTAAACGCATCTTTGATTTCCAGCACGGGGATATGGGTATCCTGTCCGGGTAAATCATGATTATAAACCACGTGAAGCACCACATTTTCATAGGCTTTGTCATGCTGATGTCCGTGCCGGAACCAATCGGAAGTGTTCAGATGGATTTCAACATTGCCCGCCCATTGGGTAGTACCAATACGCAAGCGCGCATCTGAAAAATCAGGGCCGGCATTCAGGTTATGGAAGCCCGGAGAAATCACCTCTACCTCCTCATTGTCAGCAGTAAATAAAGGCGAAGTAAATAGCCGGTATTTCCAAATATAATAAAGAAAGTCCTCGGTCATGAGCGAAATTTTGAGATAAAAGTACGAAATATATTGAATTGTTACTGATTATTTGAGGTTGTTTCAGGTGGCTTCAGTTGCATGGGAACCTACCGTGCCAGGATCCATAAGTACTTTGATAAACAAAGTACATTAATTATCTGTAATACACTGCCAACGAACCCGCCCCCTGTCCTTTCGGTGCCTGAGCGATGGTTGGTGAGCTGCTTGGCAAACAATGTCGAACCATGTCGAACTATGTCGTAGGGCAACAAATCAACACATTTGCACATCCGCACATCAACACATCAACAAATCAAACTTCCCTGTTCCCCAAAGAGCTAACAAGTTAGAAGAAAACTTGTTAGGACGTCTCCTTTAACACATCACCACATCAACACATCAACTTGATTTAAAAAAATCAGAAAAATATTTAAAAAACTTTGGAAAATCGTCAGATTTATTCTTATATTTGAAAAAAATATCCGGCCTCAATAAAAACGTGGCAGGAATTTAATTCTTTGCTTTATATTTGCGGCATTGATTTGCGCACCATGAAGAATGCCGAAACACTGATTACAGGAATAGCCTACAAGGTTAGGAAGCTGATTGAAATCAATGAGCGGCTTACTTTTGAAAATCAGCAGTTGCGTGAAGAAATAAAATCAATAAAAAGCAAGGTTAACTTGTTTGATAACAACATAAACACATTACAAAATCAGATAACAACATTAAAACTGGCAAAATCGCTGAACAAGGAGGAAAGCCGGACAAACGTCAAGTTAAGAATAAATGAACTTGTGCGGGAAATTGACCATTGCATTGCAATATTAAATCATAAATAAACGTTTACCTTAAATGGATGAATTGGCTGTAACCGTTAACATTGCTGATCGGCCTTACAAGCTCAGGATTGAGCGGAGAGAGGAAGAGCTGGTGAGAAATGCTGCCAAATCCATTGAAGAACAGATGAAGCATTATGCAAATCATTTTGAATATAAGGACAAACAAGACCTTCTGGCCATGGTTGCCCTGCAATTTACCACCAGTAACATCGAAAAAGAGAATGAACTGAATTTCAGAAATCAGGAGATGTTAAAAAAATTGTTGGAAATTGATGCTGTGCTTTCAAAAAAGGTTTAACTTTGTTATTGCAAATAAGTTCTTTGAAAAAATAAATGACATCCCGCATTGATTCTTCTAAGTTTGTAAACTCAACATTTTCAACTTTGGGACAAAGCTCAGAATGTGATCTAAAACAGGCCTTACTCCTGACTTCGGTCAGGTCTCCCTTATTGGGGGCATTGGAAGTTTGACGTCGCCTGGCAGTCCCATATATGCAGTTTTGGGGTTTACCAAAACTACTGAGTCAATGCGGGTTTTTTTTGTCCAACAATTCCTCCATTTTTCATATAACAACAACCAATACTCACTAAAAAATGGAGACTTTAATAATTATCCTGGCATTGATTGCCGGAATTGTAGCAGGAGTGCTGATTGCCAGCACCATATTAAAAAAAGCCATTCTAAAAAAGAGTGTCCAACTGCTAAAAGACGCCGAAGAGAAAGGCGAAATGATCAGGAAAGAAAAAGTGCTGGAAGCCAAAGAAAAGTATATTCAACTTAAGGCTGAGCACGAAAACAACTTTCAGGAAAAAAACAAGGAATTACTCAAAAGTGAAAACCGGATTAAACAAAAAGAAACCACTTTATCTCAAAAGCTCGAAGAGCTTCAGCGCAAGCAAAAAGAAACCACTACCATAAAGGACAACCTGACCAATCAACTGGAGGTTATCAACCGGCGTCAGATCGAACTGGACAAAGCCATGAAACAGCAGGTGGAAAAACTGGAAGTAATTTCAGGTTTTTCCGCAGATCAGGCTAAGGCTCAACTTGTTGAAGCTCTGAAAGAAGAGGCCCGGACAGAGGCCATGATTCACACCAAAGACATTGTGGAAGAGGCCAAACTGACCGCCACTATGGAGGCCAAGAAGATTGTACTGGAAACCATACAGCGTACCGCTACCGAACATGCCATTGAAAACAGCGTTTCCGTATTTAACATTGAAAATGAGGAAATTAAAGGTCGGATTATTGGACGCGAGGGACGTAATATCCGGGCACTTGAAGCACTTACAGGCGTAGAAATTGTAATTGATGATTCTCCAGATGCTATTTTGCTATCAGGCTTCGATCCGGTTCGCCGCGAAATAGCCCGCCTATCGCTCCATAAACTGGTAACCGATGGCCGCATACACCCGGCCCGCATAGAAGAGGTGGTAGCCAAAACCCGCAAACAGATTGAACAGGAAATTGTGGAAACCGGCAAGCGCACGGCCATCGACCTGGGTATTCATGGATTGCATCCGGAGCTAATCCGTATGATAGGGAAGATGAAATATCGTTCTTCCTATGGGCAAAACCTGCTGCAACACTCAAAAGAAGTGGCCAATTTATGCGCCACCATGGCTGCCGAGCTGGGATTGAGTCCCAAAAAAGCCAAACGTGCAGGTCTGTTGCATGATATAGGCAAGGTGCCCGACAACGAGCCCGAATTGCCACACGCCATTTTGGGAATGAAGCTTGCCGAGCGCTACAAAGAACCCGCTGACATTTGCAATGCCATAGGCGCCCACCACGATGAGATAGAGATGGAAAGTCTGATTGCACCTATTGTGCAGGTTTGCGATGCCATTTCCGGCGCCCGACCCGGTGCCCGCCGCGAAGTGGTTGAGGCTTACATTCAGCGTCTGAACCACCTGGAAGAGCTGGCCCTCTCCTACCCCGGCGTGGTGAAAACCTATGCCATTCAGGCAGGCCGCGAACTGCGCGTAATCGTAGGTGCCGACAAAGTTTCGGATGAAGAAACCAATAAAATTTCTATGGACCTTTCACGCAAAATCCAGGATGAAATGACCTATCCGGGACAAATAAAAATTACCGTGATCCGGGAAACCAGGGCGGTGAATTTTGCCAAATAAGAAGAATGGCCACAGCTATTTCATTAAAGCACCTTTCGGGGTGCTTTTTTTATGAATTTTTTCTGAAATACCTTTCAGAACTAAAGCAATTCACAATCAGATTGATTTGATCATGAAATAGAATGAATATAGTTTATATCATCACGAACATTAGCTTTTAAAGGTAAGAAGGGTTATTGATAGGCAGACAAAAAAACTCATAACAACCTATTCAACAAACCCCAAATAATACTACCTTCTAACAAGGGGTTGCAACCCCTTGTTATTTAAAGTTGCAGTCGTGTAATAAGTACATAGAATTTGATTCATTTTTTATAAAAACCACACATCCTGGGAAAATATTCAAACTATTGATTTGCTGGATTTTTAGCAGACACTTGTGTTACAACGCCACTATACCTTCAATGGTTGCAGCTTGTCTATATCTTTCGATAACTTCAGCAGGCGAAATCATCATTTCTTTTACGGTAACGGAAATGTATTTCCCACCTTTCGAATGCCTGGTAAACAGTCGGGATTCATCGCTAAATAACCGCTGCAGCAGGGCATAATCGCGATTATTATCCGGAATAATAAATTTAAACATATAAACCGAAGGCCACGAACTATGCGTGCCAAGTTGCTTTTCTAAACGTTCCAGGAATTGCTCATCAATGGACATAATGTAAGGGTATGGATGTAGTTTGTTATAATGGCTAAAGAATCGTGCCAAAGTAAAGTCGTGCGAAGTAATGGGTAGTGCCTGAAGCCGTATTTAAAGCCTTTTAGTGCATTTTAACCCGTTTGAGCAGGTAGGGCAATAAAATCTGCTTATAGCCCAGGTTGATGTCTGCTTTTACCAAATCAATATGATATTGGGCACAACGCAGGTTAAGTTCTTCTGTAAAAGCTTTCATGCGTGCCTGGTATCCTTCGCGCAGTTCGTGCGGCCTGATCTTAATTTCTTCGCTGGTCTCCATATCGATAAAACGGTAGGGCTTATTTTCAAAGGCAAAGTCAATTTCGAGTTGCTTATCCGCCACATGAAAGAGTATCACTTCATGCTTGTTGTGCCTGAGGTGCTGTAATGCGTGAAAAACTTCATTTCCGCCAGGATCATCATCCAGCATATCGCTGAAAACGACCACCAGTGAACGTTTGTGTATATTCTCTGCAATCTGGTGCAGCGTGGATGCGGCTGAAGTAGTATGGCCTGAGTGTGCTGTTTTATTGTTCAGCAATTTTTCCAGTTCAGTATAAAGGCGCTTCATATGCACCAGATTCGAATGTGCGCCGGTATGAAGATTTACCTCGTTGGTAAAAACGGTCAATCCGGCAGCATCACGCTGACGGCGGAGTAAATGCAACAAAGCTGCGGTCGCATATACTGAAAAGGCTATTTTGTTCGGGCTTTCCGGATTGGCTTGTTTGTCGAGGGGAAAGTACATGGACGAACTGGCATCAATCACCAACTGACATCTGAGATTGGTTTCCTCTTCATAGCGCTTTACATACAGCCGGTCAGTACGGCCATACAGTTTCCAATCGATATTGCGCACCGATTCACCCTGATTGTATAACCGGTGTTCGGCAAATTCAACCGAGAAACCATGAAACGGACTTTTATGCAGACCGGTAATAAATCCTTCTACCACCTGCCTGGCCAGTAGCTCGAGGGGTGAAAATTCATCAAAACGCGATTGATCAATGTTTACCGGCATAAAAGGGTGTAAAATTCAGGGTACAAAACACCGGACAACCTACCTGAGGCGGGTTACCCGAATGTTGGTATACTAAAATTGATAGCGAAATTATAATAGTTTTTCCAGTTTTGAAACCAATACGCTCTTAGGAACTGCTCCAACCTGCTTATCGGCCAGTTCACCATTTTTAAAAAAAAGTATGGTGGGAATATTGCGAATACCATATTTGGCAGCGGTACCCGGATTGCCATCCACATCAAGCTTACCAATAATGGCGCGACCTTCATATTCGTGACTCATTTCTTCTACAATGGGACCTACCATGCGACATGGGCCACACCATTCGGCCCACAAATCAACGATTGCAGGTTTGTCAGATTTAATTACCATTTCCTCAAAGTTGGCATCAGTAAGTTCAATTGCCATAACTATTTATTTTTTTGGTTAAACGATTAAAAAGAGGTTCAAAGATACACATTTTTGGTCGGGTGAGTGATAAGGCAATCATTTTTTAGCAAGCGCGATGCTTATGCCGGGTATTTGTACTGCCTTATGGTAAAAATCGCGGGCCTTCACTCCAAATCTCGACCACATCCTGAGCCGGTAACCGGCAGCGACATCTTCCAATATTATTTGCACTCTGCACGGGCCACGATTATCAAACAATGCTTTTCCAAGCTGAGCGGTCAGGTCGTCGTTAACAATACTCACGGGAAGGGTAATGGATAAGCTTTTTGTCATTTGATCCATCACTTCTACCAACATCATAATGCTGCTGATGCGAAACTCAGCTGCTGCAGATTCGCGGTAACGTTTGCGATAGCTGCCGGTAATCATCACCAGCATTTCTTCCTCCAGCAAATGTTTGTTTTTCAGGTATTCTTCTCCGAACAATGATAGTGACATCGATTCCTGATCATCTTCAACCGTAAAGTTGGCAAAGCCGGTATTTTGCTTGCTTGTGCGGTGCCTGGCCGATGTAATAATGCCCGCAAAGTGATACTGGCGGTCAGCAACCTTATCTGGATCAGCCGCATTGATCTCACTGATGGTATCGGGACAATACGCCCTCATTTCAGAGCGATAATCGTCGAGCGGATGACCGGACATATAAAAGCCGATGACTTCGCGTTCGTTTTTAAGCTTTTCTATGCTACTCCAGGGCTCGCATTCAGGTATTTCTACTTCAGGAAGGGTTTCATCAGCAGCATCGAACAGCGATTGCTGAACACCAGAGGCTTTTGCCTGGAAATCAGACCCGTATTTGAGGGCAGTTTCCAGAAAAGAAGCTCCATCCACGCTGGTCTTGAAGAAATACTGAGCTCTATGGGTGTTTTCAAACTGATCGAAGGCGCCGGCACTGGCGAGTGCTTCGAGGCTGCGCCGGTTAATGGTCCGCAGATTAACGCGCTCCACCAGATTGAAAATACTGGTATAATTGCCATTGGCTTCCCTTTCTTCAATGATGGAATTCACGGCATTTTCGCCCAGGCCTTTTATGGCACCCATGCCGAAACGAATCTCACCCTGGTTATTGACCATAAAATCAAAGCCCGATTCATTCACATCCGGGCCAAGCACCGGTATGCCCATTCGCTTGGACTCATCAATGAAAAAGGTAATTTTCTTGATGTCATTCAGGTTGTGGGTAAGCACTGATGCCATGTAATCAGCCGGGAAGTGCGCCTTAAGATAAGCCGTTTGGAAAGCAACGAAGGCATAACAGGTAGAATGCGACTTATTGAACGCATAGGAAGCAAATGCCTCCCAGTCTGTCCAAACCTTATTGCATATTTTTAAATCGAGTTTGTTTTTTTCGCAACCCTCCAGAAACTTACTCTTTTCTTTATTCAGGGTAGCAAAGTCCTTTTTTCCCATCGCTTTGCGGATATTATCAGCATCGGATTTATCGAAACCAGCCAATTTCTGCGAAAGCAACATTACCTGTTCCTGATATACGGTTATGCCATAAGTTTCCTGAAGATATTCCTCCATTTCGGGAAGGTCATAACTCACCGGCTCCCGGCCGAACTTGCGGTCGATAAATTTAGGAATATAATCCATAGGCCCGGGACGGTACAAGGCATTCATAGCTATGAGATCCTCAAATTTATCGGGTTTCAGCTCACGCAGGTACTTTTGCATATTGGCCGATTCAAACTGGAAGGTACCGGTAGTTTCACCACGCTGGTATAGCTCCAAAGTTTTCTCATCATCCAGGGGAAGGTTATTGATGTCAATATCCACCCCATAGTTTCGCTTGATCAGTTTTAGTGCATCTTTAAGGATACTGAGTGTTTTCAGGCCGAGAAAATCCATTTTAATAACACCGGCCTTTTCAATCTCTTTGCCCTCGAATTGGGTAATGAGCAAATCTGATTCCTTAGAAGTAAGTACCGGTAAAATTTCTGTAATATCACTGGGTGCAATGATGATGCCTGCGGCATGTATTCCTGTACTCCGCACCGAACCTTCGAGTAGCACTGCCTGAGCAATAACCTCCGCCTCCAGCGTACCTTCCTGTTGAGCTATCTGTTGTAACCGCTTGATATTTTCCACATCATCGGCAGGCATAGTACTTATTTTAGCCTTGTCGCTGCCCGAAAAACTGAGTTTCATAATATCACCCAGACGGGTATTGGGCGTATCGGGCACCAGTTTGGCCAGGGCATTTGCATCATTGAGTTTTAAATCCAGCACACGGGCCACATCTTTTATGGAGCTCTTGGCAGCCATGGTTCCAAAAGTAACGATTTGTGCCACCTGATTACGCCCGTATTTTTTTACTACATAATCGATGACTTTTTGCCGGCCTACATCATCAAAATCAGTATCAATGTCAGGCATGCTATGTCGGCCCGGATTCAGGAAACGTTCAAAAAGCAATTGATATTTAATGGGATCGATACTGGTAATTCCTATACAATAGGCTACAACTGAACCTGCTGCGGAACCTCGCCCCGGACCGACAAAAACATCCATTTCGCGGCCGGCTCTGATAAAGTCGGCTACAATCAAAAAATAGCCGGTAAATCCCATATTACTAATTACACTGAGCTCAAATTTTATGCGTTCTTCCACTTCAGGGGTGAGTTCACCATAACGTTGCCGGGCTCCCAGCTGAGTTAAATCATGGAGGTAGGCAAATTGATCAGTATATCCCTGAGGCAAAGCAAAGTAAGGCAACATGATGTCGCGCTCCAGGTTTAGCAATTCTACTTTACCAACGATTTCATTGGTATTGTCAATGGCTTCGGGTATATCGGCAAACAACTGCGACATTTCAGCCGTAGTTTTAAAATAAAACTGATCGTTATAAAAAGCAAACCGGGTCCCCCTGTTAGTAGATTCTTCATCACTGTAATCCCTGGAGGTAGGCGTACTTCGTTTTTCTGCGGTATTTACACAAAGCAATATATCATGGGCTTCATAGAAATCCTGCTCCACATAGTGAGAATCATTGGTAGCAATGGTTTTTACGCCATATTTTGCGGCAAATTTCAGCAACACCTGATTCACCTGTTCCTGTTCCGGAATGCCATGACGCTGAAGTTCGACATAGTAGTCTTCTCCAAAAAGATCGAACCACCATTTAAATAATTCTTCTGCTTCGGCTTCACCCTTATTTATAATGGCTCTCGGCACTTCGGCAGCCAGGCAACACGTGGTGGCAATCAGTCCATCTTTATATTTTAAGAGCAATTCTTTGTCAATCCGGGGATATTTTGAATACAATCCTTCCATGTAACCCAATGAGCACAATTTAGTCAGATTGTGGTAACCAGTGGCATTTTTGGCGAGCAGCAATTGATGAAACCTCATATCGCGATCGTCGCGGGTAAACTGTTTGCGGTGCCTGTCCTCAACCAGATAAAATTCACATCCTACAATAGGTTTAATGACCGGTGGTGCGCCTTTGGGGTTGAATTTCGAAGCTTCAGCCACGAACTTAAAAACCCCGAACATATTCCCATGATCGGTCAGGGCTATGGCAGGCATATTGTCATCCACTGCTTTCTGGTACATCTGTCCAATATCAGAAGCCCCGTCAAGAATTGAATATTTGGAATGTACGTGAAGGTGTGTGAATTTATTCATAATGTGTAGCAAAAAGTAGTCAATATAAACCGGCTGTATTTTCTAAGGTATTGATAAATAAGCCGGATATTAAAAAAAAGCAGTCTTTGGACAAAACGACAAATGCAGCAACATGGTCGTAGGCGGGTGTAAAATTAAGCAAAGAAAGGCTAATTCAAGAGTAATGTTAATAAGTTTTAAAACATTGAAGACAGTGGTTTGGCAAATAAGTTGAAAGGGTTTTACTCACAATGAATTACCTATAAAAGTATGGGCACCGCCTGTTTATCAGGCCAGCAAGCCTGAGGTGGCCAGATAATTCATGCTATTGGCAGGTAAATAATATCATTCAAAAAAGAAAATTATGAAATTAAGATCCATCGAACCACTCTGGCTCAAAAAAAATGCACTGATAGAAAGTTATCCATCACCGGATGAATCTTTGTCCACTGAAATTTTAATTGTTGGGGCAGGCATTACCGGTGCCCTCATTGCTCATGAGTTATTAAATTCAGGATACAAAGAAGTCATTCTGATTGATAAGCGCGATGTTGCCAATGGGAGTACGGCTGCCAGCACCGCCATGCTTCAGTATGAAATAGATGTTCCCTTGCATAAACTCATAGAGCAACTCGGTTTAACTACCGCAGTTACCAGCTATAAAGAGTGCGAAACAGCCATTACTGCGCTCAAATCTATAATCCGAAAAATTAAAAGTCCCATCCCTTTTCAAAAGAAGCAAAGTGTGTATTTCAGCACCTCCCGCAAAGGCATACGGTTGCTGCAAAAAGAGTTTCAGGCCCGGCTTGAACATGGTTTCAGCGTGCGTTGGGCTGATGAAGAAGAGCTAAAGTCCTGGGGATTGCTTGCCCGGGGTGCCATTATATCTGCATCGGGAGGGGTTATTGACACCTATGGCATCGCTCTGAATTTAATTAAATACAACAGCGACAAAGGCCTGAAAGTATTCGACCGGACTGAGGTTACAGCTATAAAACACACCCCTGATGGAATTATTGCAGAAACCAATAGGGGAATAAGCATTCATTGCCAACAGGTGATTAATTGCACGGGCTATGAAAGCACTGATCAGTTGAAAGAAGACATCGTAAAGCTAAAAAGCACCTATGCAATAGCTTCTGAAGCCTTTGAAGAGTTACCGGCGGCATTTAAAGATAAAATATACTGGGACAACTCCAATCCCTATTTTTATTTCAGGGGTACGGATGATAATCGTATTGTGATGGGAGGCGGTGATGTAAATTTTAAGAATGCCGCTGCCAGAGATGCCCTTATCGATAAAAAAGAGAAGATGCTGGTTAAAAATTTTCATCAGTTTTTCCCTGAAATTAATTTTAAGTCGGACTATGCCTGGGCAGGTACTTTCGGCGAAACTGCCGACGGTTTGCCCTATATGGGGAAGTCCAATCCCGAAAAGAAAGAACATTATGTACTTGGATTTGGTGGCAATGGCATCACGTTCAGTGTAATGGGCATGCAAGCTATTGTACCCTCTCTGCGTAATGAGCCCCATCCTTTTCTGGAGTATTATAAATTTAATCGCTGACCTTTTTACTGAAAAACTTCACGAATGTTTGTGCACCTTGGATATTTAATGTAGGTTTGTGTAATCAAATGCATTATTCTGCGTTTATAACCTATGATAACTTCTCATCACCTCTTGAAAACAATTATTATTCTGGGCCTCAGTGCAGGTTTACTGGCCGGCTGTGGTAAGGACGAGCAAAATACCAACAACCATTTGCCTGTAGCCCGATTCACTCTTGATATTACCCGGGGTGATGTGAATACAACATTCAATTTTGATGCTTCATCAGTTACCGACGAGGAAGATCCTGCTTCCTCACTTGAGGTCAGGTGGGATTGGGAGAATGACGGCATTTTCGATACTGAATTTTCAACCACTAAAATAGCAACCCATCGCTATACCACTCCCGGGCTCTATTTCCCCTTACTTCAGGTCCGGGATACCAAAGCAATGACCGACTCCACCACAAACATGCTCACGGTAGTAACAAATCTGGATAACCTACCGCCCAACAGGCCTATTTACAGCACTCCTCCTGATTACCAGACCTATATGGAGCTTGAGGTAGTTTTCAAATGGACTTGCTCCGATCCTGAAGATGATGATCTCTCTTTCGATTTATGGGTTGGACGAAGCAGAGCCACCCTGGCGCCCGTAAAAACCGGGATTACAGATTATTCAATTGAAAACGGGAATATAATCTATCAAACCACCTACAATTTTTTAGATTATAGCCGGGAATACCACTGGAGAATATTTGCCCGCGACAGTGCCGGCAATTATACGGCGGGTCACATCTGGAGATTCACCACCCGTCCAAAATGAGATCAGCTTTATCGGGCTTATGTTTCCTGTGCGCCCTGACGCTAAATGCCTTTAGCCAGAACACTCAACCCTTTATCAGGGGATGTCTGCCTGAAATCAAAGAAAATAAAATTTACCTGGAAGCTTTCTATGGCAGTTCAGCCTTTATGGTGGATTCATCCTACGCAGATGTCAATGGTTGCTTTATCCTTACCCCGCCATTAAACCGGCAAGGATTATACCGGGTTTTATTCCCCAAACGACGGTTTATGGATATCATTTTCAGCCACAAAAATGTGTATTTCCACTCTTCGCTAGATGCAATTATCGACAGTACGCAGTTTATCGATGACACGGAGAATCAATTGTATTACACCTATCTACAACATCGCCTGCAGCTTAGCGGGGTCAGACATGAATTGCTGCTTATGCTGAACCAATCTGATACTGCCGGGGTAACCTATAAAAACGCAAGAAGAGCATTTTTGCAACTACAGCGTGAAGATGCGGCCCTGATAACCAGGCTTTCTGCTCAGCATCCTGCGTCCCTGACAGCACTGCTTATTGGAATAGACCGGAGTGCCCCTTACGATCCCAGCTGGAGTAAGGCAGTTAAAGACAGGTATAGGTTTGATCACTTTCTGGATTATGCCGATTTCACTGACAGTGCCCTGCTTTATACCAATGCCTTGTCAGCAAAAATGATCAGTTACCTGGATCAGGCAATCCGGATAGATGAGGATAAAAACATCAATAAAGAATTTCTGGAAGCATCCGTTAAATTACTGGCAGCCAGCGGTTACAGCAGGCCGGTTTTTAATTTTGTTCACGACTATCTTATCGGGGGCTTTAGCCGCCTGGAGCTCGATTCTCTTTCTAAGGCCATTGATTCGATAACCTATCCCTGTTGCATCTGTTCCGAACCAGCCACGCTGAACCGCAATGGAGCATCAATTATAAACCAAAGGTTGCCAAAACTGAAGTTGTTCAATGAAAAGGAGAAAATTGGGTTGCCCCATAAAGGCAATAGCTATATTTTACTTTTTATAAACGCAGCGTGCCCCTGGAATGAAAAACTGATGAAAGAATTGAACAACGCTTTATTATTGAAATCCCTTTCTGAAAGATATATTCCAATTATTATTAACCTGAGTACATCAGCGGAAAAATCCCAAAGCCAGCCATCCTTTCAACTTACCAAAAGGTCGGCAGATAAATTGCAAAAGGAGGAATTATTAAACACCTGGTTCCCTGAAGTATGGATAATTGATGAAGCGGGTAATATTCAGGAGGTAATGCCAAACTGGGTAGTGTTTCGCAGGTGGATTATGTCAAAGTTCCCATCCTGAGGCAAGCACATCCACTACATGAGCTGTCTTTAAAGGCAGGTTGTGTTTCTTAATATAGCCATCCAGATGCATGAGGCAGGAGGTGTCAGTAGAAACAATGTATTCAGCACCGGTCTCAAGGGCTTTTTGAATTTTAAAATCAGCCATGGCTGTTGAAATGGCCACATGCTTCACGGCAAATGTTCCTCCAAATCCGCAACAGGTCTCTTTTTCACTCATCTCAACCAGTTTCAGCCCACGCACATTACTCAACAACTGGCGAGGCTCATCCTTAAGATGATATTCACGTAGTGCTGCACAACTATCGTGATAAGTAATAACATGCGGGAAAGTAGCGCCTATATCTTTAACATTTAGCACATTAACCAAAAAGTCAGAAACTTCATAGATGTTTTTCTTCAGCACACGATATTCATTGTGAAGAGCAGAATTGTAAAAGAGTTCATCGTAATAATTCCTGACCATAGCAACACATGAGGCAGAAGGTGCAACCACATAGGTAGAGTTGACGAAATCGCGGATAAACTTTTCAGCAATGGTCTTGGCATGATCCCAGAAGCCGGTATTAAAGGCTATCTGCCCGCAGCAGGTCTGATTTTTATTGTATCTGACCTCTACGCCGCTTTTTTCAAGCACTTTAACCATATTAAATCCCGTTTCAGGATAAAGCTGGTCCATAAAACAGGGTATAAATACATCCACAACCATTGATAGAAATTTTACACAAACCTACATCAAATTATCGGATTTTAGCAGGCACGGCGGCAATAAAATGATTACAAACTATGAATTTCCTTTAAATCGAAGCCTGCCTGCCCGAGGTGCTGCCAAAATTTGGGATATGATTTTTCAACTACCCCGGGAGTATCAATAATAATGTTTCTGTTTACGGTTCCCAAAAGGGCAAAAGCCATGGCCATGCGGTGGTCACTAAAGGTATTGACAATTAACTTCCGGTCTTCATTATTTTGAACGGGCAATATCTTCAACTCATTCGTCAGATTTTCTGCATGGAACCCCAGCCGGTTAAGGTTATCACAAAGGGCAGCTACCCGGTCACTCTCTTTCAGGCGTAGGGTAGAAACGCCTGTTAGTGAGGCCGAAACACCCATACCGGCACAGCTTACGGCAACGGCAGGCAACAGATCAGGACAGGCCGTAAAATCGGCTTCAAAATGACTTACCCCGCTGTGCTTTTTAATAATATGAAGACGCTTATCCTGCCAGTTGGAAACTATTCCGAGGGGTTCAAACAATTGTAGCAGGCAACGGTCGCCCTGAGGAGAGTTTTTATTCAGATTTTCAAAAACAACTTCTATGTCCGGGACCAATGCGGCCAGGCCAAACCAATAGGATGCCGACGACCAGTCTCCTTCTGAAAAAGGGTGGGTAAAAAACAGGGGGCCGGGAACTACTGAAATAATATTATCCTTTATTTTTACATCCTGCCCCTGCATGTTCATCAAAGTCGCCGTAAGATTAAGGTAGGGCGCGGAAACCACCTCACCCAAAAGTTCCATCTCCAGTCCATGTTCCAAACCCGGGGCTATCATCATCAAAGCCGAACCAAACTGACTGCTGAGTGAGGAATCTAATTTTAGGTGATGTCCGGTTAACTTACCTCCTTTAATCAGCAATGGCGGATAACCCTGTTTTTTTTGATATTTTATGTTTGCATCCAAACTACGCAATGCATCAACCAAAGGTTTTATGGGACGTTCAAGCATGCGGGCAGTGCCGGTAAGCAGATGCTCACCGGGGGTGATGGCGAGTACCGCAGCCAGGAAACGAAAAACCGTACCCGCATCTTCGGCATTATAAATGCCCTCCCCATGCGGCATGCCAATATTGTGAAGTAACTTCTGAAGTATTCGTGTATCATTGCTGTCTGACAACTCCAGTGGGAGAGTACTATTAGCCAGATAGCGCATGATGAGCATACGGTTAGCTATACTCTTAGATAGAGGCAATTCAACAGGCAGCGACGATTTAAAATAAAGTGGCGCTGAAACCTGCAACATCATGGTTCCACTGATTTTCCAAAATCTGTAAACCGAAAGAAACTTTCACGAATAATAGCAGGTTCAATGGCCTGTTCGGCAACTGCATTCCCGATATTCCGGATAAGGGTAAGCATTGTACGCCCTTTTTGATTTTTTTTATCGTAATTGGTTATCTCAACCAATTCATCAATGGCTGATGTGGGAATTTTGTAATGATTGAAATTTAACAATATTTGTTTCACTACTTCATCACGCTCAACCATGCTGAGTCCGGCGGATCGATAGGAAATATAGGTCTCGCAAATAATACCCATAGCAATGGCCTCTCCATGCGTAAGCGGATCATCATCATTTCGCAACGACCAGGTTTCGAAGGCATGCCCCAGGGTATGACCGAAATTCAACATCATACGGTCGCCTTTTTCAAAAGGATCACGATTTACGATTTCTGCCTTAATCTGAATGGCTTCTACAATATAACTCTCCCAATCGCTAATTACTGCCATAGGGAGAGCAATCAGTCGATTCCAGAAATTGTAATCAGCGATCAGGGCATGCTTCATCATCTCAGCATATCCTGAGAGCCGCTGCCTCAGTGGGAGGGTATTCAGAAATTGAGGCCATACATAAACAGCAGCAGGGTTGCTAAAAACGCCTATAATATTTTTAAGCGAATACAAATCCACACCCGTTTTGCCTCCCATACTGGCATCAATCATTCCCAAAAGAGAAGTAGGTATGTTAATAAATTCCAAACCGCGATGGAACACCGAACCGGCAAATCCGCCAAGATCACTAATCATACCTCCGCCCAGATTGATGAGCAGCGACCTCCGGTTGGCTCCCGCAACCGCAAGTTGATTCCATACCTTTTCACAGCTTTCAAGTGTTTTATGGCTTTCCCCGGAAGGAATAATAATTTTATGGGCGCGTGCCAGCCGGGGAACTTCCTTGATCAACAGAGAATAACAATGATCATGGGTATTTTCATCAGTAAGTATAATTATCCCATCTTTTTCGCCATAATGAATACGCAAATGCGATTCGAGTTCCTGAAGTGCAGAACTACCAACATAAACCGGACTTCCGGCAACATTGAAATTGTATAAGTTTTTGGCCATAGCTATTGATAAAATGGAAGAATTGATAAAATTATAAATAATTTCCTACAATCCACTAAAGAAGCAAGAATGTTTCACTATTTTTGAGCCAAATTCACTACAATAACTATGGAAGCACCAATTATTAATTTTGAAGATACGCGCGTTGCATTTATTAGTAAGAGCAATCAGGGTTTAAAAAGAGCCTTATGGCTGTTCAGAATGATTAAAAATCCGGCTCTGGTAAAGATTGGAACGGGAATGATTCAATTTGCAATGAAAATCGGAATTCCGGTTAACTGGATCATTAAACCAACACTATACCGTCATTTTGTAGGAGGTACCACCCTGGAAGAATGCCAACCGGTAGTGGAAAACCTCAACAAATATGGGGTTAAAGCCATACTCGATTATTCTGTGGAAGGAGTGCAGGATGAAGCAAGCATACAGGAAACCCTTCAGGAAACACTGAACAGCATTAAAAATGCCGTGGGAAACCCCGGAATTCCTTTTGCAGTTTTTAAACCAAGTGCTTTTGCACTTGCCGCTCTGTTCGAACAGTCAGAGGCCGGCAAAGCACCTACCGGAGAACTCGAAAATGAATACTATCGCTTCAAATCGCGCATCAATGCGTTGTGCAATGAAGCACATAAGCTAAATGTACGATTGATGATTGATGCTGAAGACAGTTGGTATCAGCATCTGGTAGATGACACCGTAGATGAGATGATGCTGCGATACAACAAAGAAAAAGCAATCGTTTTTAACACGCTGCAGATGTATAGGCATGATCGGCTCGATTTCCTAAAAAAAAGTATAGAAAAAGCCCGCAGAGAGGGGTATTTTTATGGGGTAAAATTTGTGCGGGGTGCCTACATGGAAAAAGAGCGTGAACGCGCCCGTGATAAAGGATATACGTCACCAATACATGTAAATAAAGCGGCGACCGACACTGCCTTTGATCAGGCATTAGCCGTTTCGTTGGATAACATTGATAGGTTAGTGATTTTTTGCGGATCGCACAATGAAAACAGCAACCAGTATTTTGCTTCTTCTATGATAGAACAGGGATTAGCGATGAATGATGATCGCTGTTGGTTTTCTCAGTTATATGGCATGAGCGATAACCTGAGCTTTAACCTGGCTGCTGCAGGTTTTAACGTGGCCAAATATGTGCCGTATGGTCCGGTAAAATCAGTGGTTCCTTACCTAAGCCGCAGAGCGGAAGAAAACACTTCCGTCGCAGGACAAACATCGCGGGAGCTCAATCTCATTAAAAAAGAATTAAAACGAAGGAGAAAACACCAGTAGAAATTTCAAATTCTATTTTTTCCTTGCCTTGTGAACTGAACTCCGGCTTTCAGCCTATTTTCTTATTTGCCAGTGCACCTCCACTTTCAAAGGTCATCTTCCTATGGAAGCCTGCGCTTATGGTGGCGTCTCCGATCACACTAATTGGAATAGTGTAACCGGAAAATGGCGGCTTAATCTTATGATTTTATTTAACATCCAAATAAAACAGGAATATGAGCGATCTACAATTCCTGTCCCGCCCATAGCGGGAACCCAGCGATTATTAGCTTACGCTGAGCTCGTCCTTTTTGCAGGTTAGTTTTTGCGGTTGTTGTTGTTTTATTAAATCCTCGATGCCTGGTTTTTCCACAGGCATAAACTTTAAAGACTGGTCAATCTGTACAGGTATCTTTCCGAAATAAACCACAAATAAGGCAAGACGCCGGGTGTAGTTTTTTAATGTACTTTTACACTGTCCACGCAACTCGACCTGTTGATCAAGTTTATGAA
>JAVEQP010000050.1:0-18254 GCA_034007585.1 Lentimicrobium sp.
GCTGAATAATGATATATTCGGCCAGGTTTGGGAAGAGAAAACGCAGTTCTTTTACATAACCTGCAACAAAATGTTGCCATTTCATTGTTTTCTCGTCAAATATCTGCCATTGAGCCCCCAAAGCCCCGCTAAGATATCAAATTTCAAATATCCACACCATCCACCCCATAGGATTAATGGAATAAAGTTTACCACCCACCCCGATGAAGTTCAAATCGCCGGGAGTGCATTCCGGAATGTTAGCATCGCTCCAAAAACCCGGTTTGCCGCTATAATTTTTATAGGCTGCCAGAGAGATTGAGCATATCGCCGGTTTCTTTGGCCATGCGTGGGTGAAAATGGCGAACAGGGAATTTCTTTACCCCGGCGAGACTTTTAAATCTTATTTGTTTTACATCGTGGCTTCATCCTCTTAATTGTTTTCGCGCAATCCTTTCCCGAGCTTCAATTAGTGTTTGATGAAGTTTCGCTTCTAGAAGTTTCTTTGAAGGTAGTTCTGTCCAATATTCAGCAACCACAATTCCATCTTTATGCATTTCAAGAAGTTCTATTTGTTCTTTACTTGCAACAGCACAGAGAATAAGTCCAATTGGAGCGTTTTCACCTTTTTGTTTTTCATATCTATCCAGCCATTTCAAATACAATTCCATTTGACCTTTGTGTTCGGCTTTGAATTTGTCAATTTTAAGTTCAATTGCAATTAATCTTTTTAACTTTCGATGATAAAATAGCAAATCCAAATTGAAGTCATCGCCGTCAATTATCATTCGTTTTTGTCTTTCCACGAATGTAAATCCACTGCCTAATTCTAAAATAAATAATTCAAGTTCTTTCAAAATCGCAGCTTCTAAATCATTTTCCAGATAACCATCTCTTAATTCCAAAAAGTCGAGGAAATAAGGGTCTTTGAAAATTCTTTTTTCTATATTGTTGCTATCATAAAGTTGGATGTCGGCATTTTCTGTTCTTTCATGAACTTTTTGTTCAATTTGTTTTCTCAATTCTCTAACACCAAATAAACTTTCATACGCAAGCTTTCCATAAAAGTCTCTTGCTTCTTGCTCTTTTAGCGGAATTAGTGCAAGAAAATGCGACCATGATAAATGTCGTGACAGCGTAACGACATTTTCAATATCTGGATATTTTTCAGCAAATTGAATCATTCGTCGCAAATTCTTTTCTTCATAATTTCTCCCGAACTTTTCAACTAATTCTCGTGACACAGTAACGACAATCTGTTGTCCATATGCAGCTCTTTTATTTTGTAAATTGTCGGATAAAATTCGCTTCCCTACCTGCCAAAACAATACAGTTAATGAGCTATTTACATAGGAATTTACTTGTGATTTGGTTTTTTCAATCAGTACAACCAACTCATTTAATAAATCTTGATATTCATTTTTTTCTACCGACATTTCATTTTTTTCCAATTCACATTTACGAAGATACGGTTTTAATTTCTGAACAAATCAAATAATGTTGGATCTCTTTTTAATCATAGTGTATATTATTATGTGTTCAATTTCCCTCTCTATATCCAAGAGAAATTTGTGGATATGTTCAGGTTGTATTTAGCGCTGTAATTACTATTGTGCCAATAATATCCACTGCTAAGATATCAAATTTCAAATATCCACACCAAACCATCACATTTTAAATCCCCCCCACAAACCTCCCCACCAACTTCCTTACCCCTTCACAGCGCATCAACAAATTAAACAGCCCTATCGTTACCACGGCCACCACTGCCCCCAGCAACACATCAATAATATAATGGTGCCCGGAGTAAACAGCTGAGAACCAAATGCCCAGCATAAACAGCACAAACAAGGCATTTACCCAACCCAGCTTATTCCGGATGCCATAGTACAGCACAATTACCGGGTAAGCTGCGTGAAGAGAAGGAATGGCCGCGAGCACATTCGCATTTTTATTGTACAGGCTGGCAAAAACGGGTATTCCGGTTAAGGCATCAAAGCGGGCCAGGCCTGCGCTGTTTCCCTGAACGCCAAGGTGCAGATCAAAACCATACAAATCGACATACCAGGGCGGTGCGGCCGGATATAGGTAATAAATAACGAATCCCAGGAGGTTGGTAAACAGAAAAACCAGGGAATACTGCGTAAACAATTGCTTGTTTTTATAATAGAGATAGACCCCGAAAGCCAATGGAACCGGCACCCAGTTGAGGTAAAACAAACCGGAAACAATATCAAGAAAACGGGTTTGAACCAGGTCAAAATACTCGTTGGGCGTGTAAACCAGGTCGTTCATCGAAATGCCAAACAGGCTTTTTTCCAGCAAATAGGGTTCCTGAATGCGCACCGGCGAAACCTCATAGTTGGGCAGTATGCGCATGGAATCATACACAATCCAATAGACAATAAAAATGGAGAAACCGATAATGAATTTCCGGGTTTTCTCATTTCCATAAAAAAGCAAAAGATAGAAGCCCGTCAAAAAAAGCTGGTCGCCGCGGATAGGACCCATCAACAGTGCCCACGACAGATAAGCCAGCACCAATGCCACGTTCACCCATAGGTTTTTCCGGGTAAACCTTGTAAAAGTTGAATTTTCAGCCGTTCTATTCATTCCAAACCCTTTCATAGGTTGGCTCACCCGTTTTTATATTGTATCCAAAAAACTCAATATATTTCACTTTTGGCCAATAGGATGTATTATCGGCATAGATATAAAGATATTCGATTCTCGATTCCTGCTTATTGATGGAGGTGATGACCATTGCATTGAACGGCCCTTGTTGCACCAGCCGGAAATTTCTTTTCCGGTCTGCAACCAGCTTTACCTCGTATTCATTCTTTTTTCCCTTTACGGGAGAGCACTCCGCACCATAAGCAAACAACTTTTCAACTTTCCGCAGCTCCATCCTTTGCCCCTGCTCCTGATACCGCACCCAATACACATCCACAGGAGATTCATCCATCAGCGTCCCTTTATCATCAAAGTTGGCGTCGTAAATAATGGTGTTGGCATTGTGGTTTCGTTGAATATAAAACAGCCTTTCGGTAGTTTTAGAAGGCACAGGATAGCCACCATCGTCTCCCAAAAGGGCGAACAGAGTTAAAATCACCGCTAATATCCCTTTAACCATATCAGAGCCATTTTTCCTGTTTGCACCACGCAATGGTTTCCTGCAGGCCGCGTGTTAAATCGTAATCGGGCTCAAACCCAAAATCCCTGAAAAGCGGGCTGCTGTCGCACAAATAGTGTTTGCGGCTTATCTCTTTCAGCCTTTCTGTATTGAGGGTGGGCGTTTTACCGCTTATCCGCGACATCTTTTCAAGCACATAAGCCATTGCCCTGACCACTGTTTTTGGAAAAACCACCTTCACCGTTTTTTTGTCAAGGATGGTTTTAACAATATTTGAAAATTCGAGGGCTGAATACTGATTGCCATCGGTCACAAAATAGGATTTCCGGGAAATATCCGAATCCAGCGCCTTCACAATCAGTTGCGCAAGGTCTTCTACATATATAAATGTAAGTTTTTGGGCCGAAGTGCCAATATAGGTTTCCACATTGCGGTTAATCATTTTATACATTACCAGGTAGTCTTTTTCGCGCGGGCCATACACACCGGTTGGCCGAAAAATAAGGTAGGGAAAACCCGCCTGGGAAGCTAAAAACTGTTCCGCTTTCAGTTTACTCTGCCCGTACAAAGTCTCCGGCTCCGGCAGGTCGTCTTCCCGGATAGGCTGCATACTTATTTCATTCAAAGGACCATAGGAAGCAAGGCTGCTCATATAGATGAATTTATCGGGCACACAGCGACAATCCACCAATACATTCACCAGATTTTTGGTGTATTGATAGTTTACCGTATTGTAGTCCTGTTTGCGCAAAGTATTGGTAATCCCTGCATTGTGAATAACGTAATCAAAATAGCCGGATTTACATACCTGCCTCATCAACACTTCGGCCAGGGAAGCCTTATCGGATAAATCCATTTTCAGGTAGGTTACCGGCAGTCCTTTTAGATAGCTTAAATCGCTTGTAGGCCGAATGCCGGCAGTTACCCGAAAACCCTTTTCAAGTGCGGCCTTTACCAGAAAACTGCCAATGAAACCATTGGCGCCGGTGATTAATATGCTTTTCATGATTCAAAATGTTTGATAAAACACCTTCTGCGAATATGTTCCCGGTACTCATAGTGCTTCCAGAGCTTCAATGCATCGGAATTGTTCGCCAGTTGAGGGCTCGAAATGGCCAGCTTAATGCCGTGGTCGATATAGGCCTGCGTCATCTCATTGAAAAATATGGCGTGCACCCCTTTGCCCTGGTAGTCGGGACGAATGCCTATCAGGTACATATCAATCAGTTCGTTTTTTCCATAAATCGACTGTAAAACAGGGACGAACCCGAATGGAAAAAGCTTTCCCCTTGCTTTTATCAATGCTTTGGACAAGGAGGGCATGGAGATGCCAAAACCAACGACATCATCGTTTTTATCGAGCACAAAACAAATATATTCGGGCTTTACGATGGAAAAATATTGCTTTATGTAATAATCTATTTGCTCATCGGTCAATTGAACGAAGCCATACAAATCAACAAAAGCGGCATTTAGGGTATGGAACATTTTTTTGGCATAAGGAATTATCTCTTTGGCCTTTTTGACCCTTAGTGGCCTAAGTTCATACCTTTCGGCGACGAGGGCAGCATACCTTTTTATTTTTTCAGGCACCTGTCTGGGCAGGTTTATTTCAATCTGCACCCAGTCCACATCTTTTGTAAACCCCAGCAATTCCATATGCTCCGGATAATAGGGATGGTTGTAAATTACCGCCTGTGTACCCAGCTCATCGAAACCTTCAATAAGCATTCCTTCCAGGTCCATATCGCTAAAACCAAGCGGGCCGTGTATGGCGGTCATGCCTTCTGATTTTCCCCAATCTTCAACCGCCTGAATCAAGGCCGATGAAACGCTTATATCATCCACAAAATCAATCCAGCCAAAACGCACCCTATGCTCATTCCATTTTTCATTTGCCCTTTCGTGGATGATGCCCGCAATTCGCCCAACCACCCGTTTTCCATCGTAAGCCAAAAAATATTTTGTTTTACAAAAGGCATGTGCCGGGTTTTTCGAGGGCGAAAGCGTTGACCTTTCAAACCCAAACAATTGCGGCACCCTGTATGGATTGCCATTGTACAAGGCATTGGGGAAAGCAAGAAACCGATTGAGTTCTTTTGCTGACTGCACCTCTTTTATGATGATGTTTTCCATATCAGGCCGTGATTTTAGATAATTTCCCGTTCATCATCGCCCGGCATTGTATAAGTTTGGAAATGGCCGTATCAATCTGGTCCCTGGTGTGGGTTGACATGAGCGAAAAGCGCAGCATGGCTTCGTCCTTCCCTATCGCGGGATGAACAATCGGGTTAACATACACTCCCTGCGCCATAAGCAGGGTCGCAATGGTGAATGTATTCTGGTCATCGCCAATAAAAATGGGAATAATGGGTGTCTGGCTTTCGCCGATATCAAATCCATACCGCTGCAACCTATGGCGGGCATAATTCGTGTTTTCCCAGAGTTTTTCGCGCCTTTCGGGTTCTTCTTTGATGATTTGCAGTGCTTTAAGTGCCACGGCTGCCGATGCCGGGGGAATTCCCGCGCTGAAAAGCAGCGAACGCGCAGTGTGCTTCAGAAAGTTAATGGTATCCACATCTCCGGCCACAAACCCTCCAAGCGAAGCAAGCGATTTGCTGAACGTGCCCATAATCAGGTCCATTTTATCCGTTACATTAAAATGGGATGCGGTGCCGGCGCCATCTTTCCCCAACACACCCAGCGCATGGGCATCGTCCACCATCACCGAGGCTGAATATTTTTCGGCCAGGCGGCAAATTTCATCCAGAGGCGCTATATCGCCTTCCATGCTGAACACTCCATCCACCACAATCAGGACAATTTGACCGGAATCGGTTTTTTGGAGATTTTCTTCCAGTGAAGCCATATCATTGTGCCTGAATTTGAAGCTTTTGGCATAAGAAAGCCGGCTGCCTTCAATAATGGAGGCATGGTTTTTCTCATCCATAACAATGAAATCATTGCGGCCGGTAAGGGCAGAAATCGTCCCAAGGTTGGTCTGGAAGCCGGTACTGAACACCACCGAAGCCGGTTTGCCGGTAAATTCGGCAAGACTTGCTTCCAGTTCCTCGTGCAAATCAAGGTTGCCGTTCATTAAGCGCGACCCGGAAGCGCCGGTTCCGTATTTATCTAAGGCATCTTTGGCCGCTTCAATCAGTTTCGGATGATTGGTCAAACCCAGATAGCTGTTTGAGCCAAACATCAGCACCTTTTTTCCATTAATCAGCACCTCGGCGTCCTGTCCCGATTCAATGGGATGATAATAAGGATAAATCCCCATTTTCTTTATCATCTGGGGCCGGTCATATCCGGCCATCTTGTTGAGTAGTGTTTTCATGTTGATTTGGGTTTTTGGTTAAACTTCATTTTTGTTTGGGAAAAACCAAGGGATTCTTCGTTCCGTTATCAATGTAATGTTCGTAAATGTTTGATTACCAATGTGCTTGCGCGCGTTTCCCAACGCGTGCCACCCGGACTCTCTTCCTTTTTTCATCACCACTTTCAAGCCCCTTTCCGGGACTTCTTTTTCTGAACGTAGTGGAATGAAAAATTTCATTTTTTAAATATTTTATTGGTCAACACTGTTTAAAAATCAAACTTGAACCTTAGCCGTATGCCATGGGTGGGCACATTGGGATTTTCAAGGTGCGTAAGCCGTTGCACGTAATCCACCCTGAAAAATTTCAGGATATTCCCGATTCCGGCACTTACCTCCACGTAAGGCGTACCTTCGAGGGTATAGGTGGTGGTATTTCCAAACTCATCGGTTGGAAATAGCATAAGCCCCGGCGTAACGTTTGGATTGTTTTTATCGGTAACACTACCGTAAACACCTTTAAATGAGATGATTTCGCGCCAGCCTAAGCGTTTAATCAACGGTATTTTGTTGAAAAAAAAGCCGTTGAAATGCTGCTCGGCAAACAAGCTCACATGCTGGTCGCTCACGAACTCCAGAAAATTCATCAGGTTGTAGGACAGCAACTGATACGAATAGGTTTGATTTGCCCGGTGAACGGTAAGCAATGGAAAAGGCACGCCACTTCCCAATATTTTAGAGCCTTCCAGTTCTAAATCCATAAATCCGATGGGGGATAGATAAACCCGTTTAAAAATATTGAAGTTTACTTTGCCATAATCGTAATCAGCTCCAAACAAGCCTTTAATACTCTGTGTGTAAGTCAGTTGAAAAATGGGATACCTGGTAATGATGGGTGTCCGGTAGCTTAGCCCCTGATAGAATCTTTCGTTTGGGGCAAATCGCAATGTGGCACCTATTTCGCTCGAAGTGATGGAATTTATTTCACGGTCGTCGCTGAATCTGAAATACAAAGTACCCCCCGGCTCCTGTGTCATATTTTTAAAGTTCAGCAAGGTTGAGAAGCCGTTTCCCCAATCCCGGTAATGCTCCAATTTGAACATTTCGTAGTAAAGGATTTTATCGGCCACTCCGCGCTTAAAGGAGAGCAAGAAATTGTCTTCATTGATAAACTGCATTTCCATGCCCGGAAAGTTGGTTTCAACCTGATACATAGCCGTTATGGAATGTCTGGGATTTTCCTTTAACGGGCGTCCGTTCAGCGACCAGGTGGCACTGACAGAATGCTTAAACCTGTCGTCTTTAAATCCATAGGTCAGGTAGCCCTCCAGCCTTAGCCGCTCATTAAATTTATCGGAAGTCCGGGCGCCCACCTTGAGCCGAAAGCCTTCCACATCATTAAAGCTATAAAATGTATTTACGGGGCCGACTTCCACCGTACCAAAATTCCAGTATCCGGCTGCCAGCAGCATCACAATATCCATGGTCCGTTTAAATGCCGGCACATGCTGTATGCTGTCCACCATCACAAAAATATTCTGCTCCTGTTCAGTAAGTTTTTCTATCCTGCCGGCCTCCCAAAAGGAAGAGTCGCGCGCTGCATGGCCGGTGTTTTTTACCAGATGCTCAATGCCCGAATAAACACTGTCTGACCGGGGAACATTAAAGGTGTAATTGTCGTAAAACACCGTCTTTTTGCCAAATATCCCCGTTCCTTTGTTGGTAAGGTTAAAATCAACAAGCAGTTCATCTTTGCTGAACATCCAGCCTTCGCCATTCATTTTCTCAAATTCCTGCACAATCTGCAGGTCATTCACAAAGTTCAGGTTGATGTCCTCGGTAACCCGCATATCCACTTTAATCACCGCGTACTTGTCATCGTCCGTAATGTAGAGATTGCCCTTAAACGCGAAGTCGGCTTTGTTCCTCGGCTGAAAGGCCAGGTTGATAGCCCGTAGCCCGTTTATGGGAATGGTATCAATGATGTGGAATTTGTAGATTAAAGGCGCCAGCGTGGAAATTGGGCTGATAAACTGGTTGGTGAGCAGGGTAATGTTGTTGGAATAAATGTCAATATCCTGATAAAGGTTATCAATGATAAAACCAACTCCTTCGTTGTCAATGTAATCATGAAACCCAATCATGTTGGTGCCCGAGATGTATTCCTTTCGGGTTTGCGGCTCCTTTCGGTAATAGACTTTCGAGAGGGTTTCTTTGAGAAATACCGGCAAATAGGGTTTCCCGTTGATTTTGGATGTATCCACAAAGCTGAATACATATTGAAACTTTTTGAACATCTTCTTGCTCCTGAATTCATCGGTAATGTTGTTCAGCGCGAATTCCACTTTTTCATGTTTGTCGAATTCATAATAATCGAACATCTCCTTACTGTTGGAATCCTTGTTTTCAATAACCTTTTTAATGAGTTCAACCGCCGGATTATCGCGGTTTCGGTAACGTTTCCGTTGTCCGGTCACCACCACTTCGGTCAGGGCAATGCTTTCGGGTTCTATTTCGAAGTTGATGGTTTGGTTTTTGGCTTGCCCAACTGACTTTACCTCTCTTTTATATCCAATAAATGAGGCCTGTAGTTGGGTGGAAGCCCATTGGGTGGAAATGCTGTAATCTCCATTGTAATCGGTGATGGTGCCAATATTTTTTCCTACAAAAACTACGTTGACAAAAGGCAGTGGTTGTTTGGTTTTGGCATCGATAACCCGGCCTTTAATATTCACATACTTTTGTCCCATCCCGTGTGTGAAATACAGGACAAAAATCACAAGGGGCAATATGTAGCGTAATCTTTTCATTATTTATGAGCACTTAATTGAAAATGAAATACCTATGGGTAAAAAAGTTGAACCCCATCCCGATAACCACTGACACAATCACCTTTGATAAAATATAGTGGAAGTGAAAATATTCAACCAGCAGAAAAAGCCCTGATGTATTCAAAAGGATACTTGTAATCCAAACGGCTGAATATTTCAGTGTCTGCATATAGATGTTGCCATGCCGCTTGTGGAATGCCCAATTTCTTTCAAAAATGAAGGAAACCACCCCTCCGCTCACCGCACCCGTTACAGCCGAGAACATATACCACAACTGAAATACTTCGGTGAGCAGAACCAACACCAAAAAATCGGTTGCTGTAGCCAGGCCCGCGACAATGTTGTAGCGTATAAATGAAGTGAAATTGGAGGACATAGTGGTTTCCATTGTTTGAGTTTAAAAAAGGTTGAAAAAGAGGATACACTGCAGCACAATAGCGGCATAAACGCCGGCCACTACATCATCGAGCATTACACTCCAGTGACCTTTCATTGCATCAATTCTCCGGATGAAAAGCGGTTTTACGATATCAAAAAACCTGAACAGCACCAGCGCTGCCAGATAATACTCCCACCGCAGGGGAAGCGCAAAAGCAGCAATCCATACCCCGACCACTTCATCAATCACTATTTTTGACGCATCGTGTTCCCAGATGGTATGCACCTTTTTTATGGAATACGTTCCCAAAAAAAGCACACCAACAATCAGGGCCAGGTTAAAAAAAAGAACAGCAGGTTGCTCAAAACCCAAATCATTAAAGAGCCAGTTTGTAATGAAAAGCATTCCAATACCTACTGTTGACCCTGCTGTTCCGGGAGCAAAAGGCGAATATCCTGTCCCCAGGACGGTAACTATGCGATTATGCCATTTCATTGCTCTTCTTCGTAATAATCGAGACCCAGATGATTGATTAGGTTTTCGCCCATCAGGTACCTAAGGGTATTTTCGAGTTTTATTTTTTGCAGAAATATATCGTGGATGGGCTGCAGCCCCTGCATGGTTTGGGGCGATTTAAAGTAGAAGGAAAGCCATTCCTGAATGCCCTTCATTTGGGCGCGATGGGCCAGGTCCATAAACAACGCCAGGTCCAGCACTACCGGCGCGGCCAGGATGGAATCCTTACACAGAAAGTTCACCTTGATTTGCATTTTATACCCCAGCCAGCCAAAAATATCAATGTTGTCCCAGCTCTCCTTATCGTCCCCTTTGGGTGGATAATAATTAATCCTCACCTTGTGGTACATCTCTTTATAGAGTTCCGGATATAAGTCAGCCTCCAATATGCTTTCGAGCACACTTAACTTGGATACCTCTTTGGTTTTAAACGAATCGGCATCATCCAGTACTTTGCCATCTCTGTTTCCAAGGATATTGGTCGAAAACCAGCCGTCAATACCAATCAAACGGGTTTTTAATCCGGGGCCCAAAATGGTTTTCATCAGGGTTTGACCGGTTTTAAAATCTTTACCGGCTATGGGCACCTTCAATTCATTGGCAAGGTCAACAATAGCGGGTACATCGCAGGTGAGGTTGGGCGCTCCGTTAACAAAAGGCACCCCGCTTTTTATGGCCGCGTAAGCATAAATCATGCTGGGCGCTATGGCGGGATGGTTGTTTTCGAGCGCTTTTTCAAACTGTTGCAGGTCATGGTGTATCTCCTGCTGCTCCACATAAATTTCGGTTGAAGCGCACCACACCATGACCAGCCGGTTGCAGTTATTTTCCTTTTTAAATTTTGCAATATCAGCCATTAATGCTTTGGCAGAATCCATTTTGGTTTTTTCGTGTTTAATGTGCTCCCCGTCAAGGTTTTTCACATATCTATGGTCGAAAACAGCCTTCATGGGTTGTATGGATTCCAGCTCCCCTTTCAGGTTCGTCAACAATTCTTTATCCAGCACCCCGGCATTCATGGCCGCTTCCCAGGCGTTATCGGCCGTGATGTCCCATCCTCCAAAAACCAGGTCGTTTAAGGAGGCGAGAGGGACAAAATCATTGATTGCCGGGTTGCGGTTTTCGGTACGTTTGCCCAGCCTGATTTTGCCCATCTGTGTGATGGAACCGATAGGTTGACCTGCGCCTTTTCGAGCGGCAAGTGTGCCTGCTATAAAAGTGGTTGAAACTGCCCCGAGGCCGGGAATAAGAATGCCAAGTTTACCATTGGCAGCCTGAATGCTTTTTTTGTGATTCATGGGTTTTTGTTTTTGGGTTACATATTATTGTTGCAATGATTTATTCGTTGAAAAGCAGTGAAATTTGTCAAAATGGCGAGGAGAAATATCGGGATGGTGAAAACAGAGATATTTTCGAACAGGGGAAAGGGCAGCCAGGAAACCGTGTATTTAAAATCTCCAAACACATAGGAAACTATTCCGGCAAGCAAGGCAGCAATGCCAATGGTTAATACTCTTTCGGGCCGCTGCATAATGCCCACGGTGCATTCCACATCAAGAGACTCAGCCCTGGCCCGCACATAGCTTACCATAATAGAGCCTATCATGGCGATAAATGCAAACAGCGAACTCAGGAAGTAATGGTGCGCCACCAGGTAGTAGCAGATGCCCAGAAACATGAACATTTCGCTGTAACGGTCGAGCACCGAATCGTACAATGCGCCGAATTTGGTCATTTTGTTCGTTAGCCTGGCCAGTTGCCCATCCAACATATCGAACATTCCGGCAAAAAGCGTGATGGCCCCAAACCAGAATACATATCTAAAATCGCCCCGGTTACCGACTTCGCCACCGGCAATCAGCACAATGGTTGAAACCAGTGTTATCCCTAAACCAATGGTGGTAATGCCATTGGGGGTAATACCGGTTTTGTTCAGCATACGCACTATGGGTGTTATGGCTTTGTATGCGTTTGTTTTTATGGTGCTCCACATAACTTTATGATGTATTTGGGTTTTTCAGAGGAAACTTTTAACCGGCAACCGCTCAGTCTTTTGCTGCCTGTACAAACTTAATATCTTTTATCATTTTTTCGGTCAGTTGCCAGTCATTCATCATGGCACGGAAACTTTCCAGAATTTCGTTCACTAATACATGGGTACTTTCGGTCGTTGCAAATACCTCTTCCCTTTTCCCCCTTTGTATCAATCGCGTCAGATAACTCTTTGCCATCCTTTTTACCCTGAAAATAATATCCTCAGCCTTTGTGCATCTTGCTTTTAAGGCAGGGTCAAAGACCAGGTCTAAGTACCATTGGTTTAGTTTAAACAGCTCGTATAAGCCTTTAAAAAGCAAACCAATTTCTTTATCCGGGTGGTCTTTTTGAGTTGCTATCCCCGTAACCAGCGCTTTTAATTCCCGTTCAAAATCCAGGAGCAACAGCTCAAAAAGGTCACTTTCACCTTTCATCTCCTTTGGAGGTCTCTTCCCAGCGAATTCCGGTTCCTGCATAAGCGCATCCAGGGTTAAACCGGCAATACCGGAATGAACCATGATGCGCCCTGCGGCTTTTATGATATCTTCATTTTTTGTAGCCATCTCTTTTTCTGTTTAGTGATTTAAAAAAACCTACAAATCAATACATGCTGATTCCGGGGAATGAAATATAAAACGCAGCAAAGTTAGTAAATGTTCACCCACTTTGCAAATTTATTTTGCATTTTTACGATTATTTTTATTTCATGTGCCTGAATCCTCGTCATTTATAATTACTCTTATTCATGTATAGTGTTGTATTCCATACTCTTATAGGCGCGTTCCCACATCAGTAGAACATGTTCCAACGCATACCAGACTGCCTTTTCCCCTTTTACCAACTCTGCTTTAAGTCCCATCCCTATGGCCATTTTCTCTGATTGATTGATAACCGTGAGATATATGTGTATCAGCAGAAATACCATAAAGGAAGCAGCCGGATTGGATTTAAAAGGAAAAGAAACAAACAAATAAATATTTCTTATAATATTGATTATCATATTTATAGGTTATATAATTGTAACTTATTCGGAAAGCAGATTGGTAAATTGAACAAAATAATTGCTAAAACGTTTGTATTTAGTGTGAACATTCACTAACTTTGCAACTTTAAACCCAATAACTATTTGTGCTATGCAGGGTCAAAACAACCAACTGGCAGAACAATTCAGCGTAGAAATGTTCAGGAGCGAGCGCAGGCGTTCCCTCATACTCATTGGTCTGCTGGGCCTTGAGGCTATTTTTTTGATTGTTATTTACCTGTTCTACAAGGATGCTTACCTCAAACTTTTTCACAGCTATATTGCCATATATGCCATCCTTATTTTTACAGCGTTATTGATTGCTTACGAAGTGCTGGTTCATTATCTGATTGGCAGAAACAGCCGGTTGTTCTTTTTGAATCCCCGGTTTTTCAGTTATTTCAATGCCTTTTCAGAGATTACCCTGCTTAGCTTGTTGTTAATTTTTGTGGTGGAATACACCAGGCAGACCACCATCTTGCAAACCCCGGCCACCCTTACCTATTTTATATTCATTGTTCTTTCTACCCTGCGGCTCAGTTTTAAACTATCGGTGTTCACGGGCATGCTTGCCGCCATAGAGTTTGTTGCGATTTCCATTTTCTATTCCACGGTAAATGCGGGTGGAGACATACCACGGGAGGCAGCCCTGAATTTATCAGGCATGCAGTATCTGGGGCAGGGACTCATCATGCTCATCACCGGCATTGCCGCCGGCTTCGTAGCCGATTTGATTAAGAAGAACCTCCACGCTTCATTTCGGATGGTGAATGAAAAAAATGAAGTCATTGACTTGTTTGGACAACAAATATCCCAACAGATAGCCAACAGCATCCTGGAAAAAAAAGATGAACTCATCGGAATAAAGAAAAATGTGTGTGTGATGTTTCTCGATATCCGAAACTTCACCCCTTTTGTTGAACGCCACCAGCCCGAAGAAGTGGTATCCTACCTCAACGCCCTGTTCAGGTTCATGATTCGGATAATAGAAGCGCATCATGGGGTGATTAACCAGTTTGTGGGCGATGGCTTTATGGCTACCTTCGGGGCACCGGTCTCCACCGGAAATATTTCAGAACATGCAGTGTTGGCTGCCACCGAAATAATTGCCGAACTAAAAGACGAGCTGGCCGCCGGTAATTTGCCGGATACCCGGGTAGGCATTGGCATTCATTATGGCGAAGCCGTTACCGGAAACATTGGCTCTTCCCTGCGCAAGCAATATTCCATTACCGGCAACGTGGTGATTATCGCATCACGCATCGAACAACTCAATAAAAAGCACCTTTCACAATTGCTTATTTCGCAGGAGGTGTATGACAAACTAAAAGAAGATGAAAAAAGAGACTTTGCTTTTGCCGAAAACGCACTGCTGAAAGGAAGCAACAACCAAATTGCCATCTACAAGTTCCGCGAAAGCGATAACAATATTAACCCCGAATTCAAAAACGAAGCGTTATGAAATTTGATTCAACCCTGCTGATGGAAAGTGAAGCGTTTGTCAGCAAACTGCTGCGTGAAAACACGCCCCCTTACCTCGGGTATCACAATCTTGACCACACCCGCGAAGTTGTGGAGAATGCGAAGCTTATCGCGAAGCATGAAAATTTCACTCCCGATGAAACCAATATCCTGCTAACAGCAGCCTGGTTTCACGATACCGGATATGTCAAAACCTATACCGGGCACGAGCAGGAGAGCATAGCCATAGCGACCGCTTTTTTGAAAAAGAAAAAGGTGGATGAGGATATAATTGAAGTAATTGCCAACTGCATTAAGGCGACCATTTATACCCAAAAGCCGGACAGTAAAATCGAGAAAGCTTTGCGCGATGCTGATTTCATGCATCTGGGGAAGGAAAATTATTTCGAATATGCTGAACTGATACGCCAGGAATGGAATGATGCCGGTGTGAGAATCATAAAAAAAGGGGAATTTGAAGAGGAATCAATAAAGATGTTTCATGAGCATACGTTTTACACGGACTATGGCCGCCGCGAACTGACCGGTATCAAAACGAAAAATCTCGAAGCCCTGCAAGCTTCTGTGAAGAAACGGGCTGAAAAGAAGAAGGAAAACAAAAAGACATCCGGCAAAACAAACACCTACTCACGCGGAGCAGACTCCATGCTCAGGCTTACTGCCCGCACCCAGATAAACCTCAGCTCCATTGCCGACAACAAATCCAATATACTGATTTCGCTCAATGGCATCATCATTTCACTGGGTCTGGCAGCACTGGTGAGCCGGTTTAAACAAGACCCGGCCATCATTCTACCCACCGTCATTTTCCTCGCGTTCAGTTTATCCACCATAGTGCTGGCCATATTATCAACCCGTCCAAACATCACCACCGGAAAGTTTACCAGGGCCGACATTGAAAAAAAGAAGGTCAATTTGTTGTTTTTCGGGAATTTCTACAATATGCCCTTGCCGGAATATGAATGGGCCATTCGCGAAATGATTAACGACGACAAATACCTGTATGCCGCCATGATTAAGGACCAGTATTACCTGGGGAAAGTATTGGCCAAAAAGTACAAGCTGCTGCGCTGGGCCTACAATATATTTATGGTGGGGATAGTGGTTTCGGTAATCGCCTTTCTGCTGGTGTTTCTGCCGGTATAAATAAGCGTTTACTGCTGAACGTCAAACGGTTCCCGGCAATCAGGCAAAATTCAAAAATCCAAAACATAAATGCCATGAACACACAAGATAAGCTGCTGTATATCAGCAATCAGATAGGCGAAATCATCGCCAAAGCCTATGAAATGGAAGAGAGTCACCGGGCGTTGATTGACCGGGTGCACCCCCTCTATCGCGAAAGCGCCCTCAACCTCGTCCATTACCTGGCGCTTCGCAGCTTTGACATCGATAAGCTGCAAACCCGTTTAAGATATTTAGGACTTCCGGGACTGGATTCGGCCGAAGCCCATGTGATAAGTAGTCTGTGGTCTATTCAGAATATTGTGAACCACCTTCGTGGGATACCCGATGCTGTGCAACCGGCTGCTACCCTATCCGTAAAGAAAAGTGAAAAACTACTCAGGGTTAACACCCGAAAGTTGTTTGGATATCAATCGAAAAACCGATGGACACGCATTATGGTTACGCTGCCCACCTCCGCGGCCAAAGATTACGGATTGATTAACCGCCTGATACGCAAGGGAATGAACAGCGCAAGAATCAATTGCGCCCACGACAGTCCCGAAGTATGGACCCAGATGATAGCGCATATTCAGCGCTCGAACGAGGTTTCAAAAAAGCGTTGTAAAGTGATGATGGACCTGGCAGGACCAAAGATACGCACCGGTGAGATGCAGCCCGGCCCAGAAATATTGCGGTTCAAACCCGAACGCGACCTCTCGGGAAATGTGATAAAACCGGCCAGGATTTGGATTGCCCCACCCACTGTGCTTCCGCCCGATGGAAACGCAGATGCCATTATCCCGGTGGAAGCAACACTGGTGAAAAAGTTAAAGCGTGGCAACATCATCCGGTTTACCGATGCACGGGGCAAGAAAAACCAAATTATCATCGAACGCAAACAAGGCGATGGAAAGTGGGGTTTGTGCTCTGATTCTGCGTATTTAAAAACCGACACGGTATTGACCATCAACAAAGTAAAGCAAACCGGAAAAGAGGTTGATTTGGTAGGCACCCTTTTGCCATTGGAGCAGTTCATACTTCTGAATAAAAACGACTTGCTTATCCTGCATAAAGACCCCATGCCCGGCGAACCGGCTCAATACGATGCACATGGAAACCTTGTGGCACATGCGCACATCTCCTGCACCCTGCCCGAGGTATTTGATGATGTGATGACGGGTGAGCCTGTGTTTTTTGATGATGGCAAAATAGAAGGCATTGTCGAAACAAAAGAGGAAAATCAGCTTGGGATAAGAATAGTACATGCCAAAAATTCAGGCAGCAAACTAAGGGCCGGGAAAGGCATTAATTTCCCCGAAAGTGATTTGAAAGTAAGTGGATTGACCCACAAGGACAAAGAAGACCTCAACTTTGTGGCTCAATGGGCCGATGTGGTCAACCTGTCGTTTGTGAACCGGCCTTCCGATGTGGAAACCTACCTCAGGGAAATAGAAACCAAAGAAAATAAGCCGGGGCTCATCCTGAAAATAGAGACGCGTAAAGGATTTGCCAATCTTCCCGAAATTTTGCTACATGCCATGCAGGTATTCCCGGTGGGGATAATGATAGCCCGTGGCGACCTGGCGGTGGAAACCGGATGGAAGGACTTTGCCTGCATTCAGGAAGAGATTATGCGCGTGGGCGAAGCAGCCCATGTCCCTGCCGTGTGGGCCACCCAGGTGCTGGAACGCATGGCCAAAAGCGGTGTACCCACCCGCTCTGAAATTACCGATGCCGCCATGGCTCAGCGCGCCGAATGCGTAATGCTCAACAAAGGCGAGTATATTGAAAAAACCGTGGATGTGCTGGACAGCATTTTAAGAAAATTGCAGCGAAACCGCTACAAAACAGGTGTGCAGTTGCCCATCATGCAAAATGCCGAAGAATTAAAACTATCGCTTTAATCATGGTCCGACCCGTATCAAAAATCCTTGCGCCGCTTCTGTTCTGTTTTGCCTTAATGGCGAATGAGACAGCCTATGCCCAGCCTCAGGATTTTACCTTACTCACAAGCGGGAACCTTGTCGGCGGAACCGTGGATACGCTGCTGCTGGAAAAATGGAGACAGTTGGCACGGGAAAATACCTCCTCTGCCTTTCTTTTCACGGGAAATCTGTATGATGCACGTGAAAACCGGTTCCCGGCAGCGCTTTACGATGGTTTCGACATTCCCCTGCTTTTGGCTCCCGGTCGCAGTGAATGGGACAACGGCAGGCTTCACGGAAAAGAGGTTATAAAAAAGGTGGAAGATGCCCTAAAAGAACAATATCATGGCGAAGTATTTATGCCTGAACCGGCCTGCCCCGGTCCGGAAGAGGTAGTGCTTAACGACCACCTGGTGGTTATTTTGCTCGATACGTACTGGTGGGTACACAAACACGACCGCCGCTACC
>JAVEQP010000050.1:18354-28477 GCA_034007585.1 Lentimicrobium sp.
TATCATGGCGAAGTATTTATGCCTGAACCGGCCTGCCCCGGTCCGGAAGAGGTAGTGCTTAACGACCACCTGGTGGTTATTTTGCTCGATACGTACTGGTGGGTACACAAACACGACCGCCGCTACCGAAAATGCGACATTGAATCCGATGCCGATGTGCTGATATTGATTCAGGATGCCATTCGGCGTCATTATCCCACAAAACACGTGGTGATTGCAGGGCAGCAGTCGCTGGAAGGTTATGGAAACAGTGGCGGGCATTTCTCCTGGAAACAATCGGTATTGGAAGCACCTTATACCCTTTACCGCAAAGCCCTGGGACTGCGCACCGACCACAATCATCCTGAATTTAAAGCCTTTCGGGATGCAATGCTCGCCATGCTTCAACAATACCCGGGAGTAATCTATCTCTCATCGGGAGATGACAATTTACAGTATTTTGAGGATGAGTATGTGCATCACATCATTAGTGGCTCTATGGTGCATCAGGGCTACGTTAATCCCGCCCCGGAAGCTTTTGGCACATCACAAAAAGGATTCGCCCGCCTGCACTTTTCCGCCACGGGCGATGCCACTTTGGAGTTTTATGAGACCGACAACCTGATTTTTCAAAAGCAACTCTATGCCAGGGACCTCAACCAGTTGGCTGAGGATATTACCGACCGTCAGTTGCCCGACAGCGCTGTGGCAAAAGCCAGCAGTCAATACAATATTCCTGCATCACGCTTTTTTTGGTTAGGGAAAAACTACCGTGAAGTGTGGGCCACGGAAATTGAAGCACCGGTTTTTGATATTTCCACCAAAATGGGCGGCCTATCCGTGGTAAAACGAGGCGGAGGTCAGCAAACCAAATCATTGCGGCTGGAAGACAAAAACGGTCGGGAATACGTGCTGCGCTCCATAGAAAAATATGCCGAAGGGGCATTGCCGTCGAGCCTGAAAGAAACTTTTGCCGTGGACTTGGTTCAAGACCAGATATCCGCTTCCAATCCCTATGCCGCGCCGGTGGTTACCCGTCTGGCACAATATGCCGGCGTTTTTCACACCAATCCCGAAATCGTGTTTGTGCCCGACGACCCACTGTTCGGAATTTACCGCCCCGATGTAGCCAATCAACTCTTTTTGTTTGAGGAACGCCCGGATGGCAAGCGTAAAGATGTGACCAGCTTTGGCAGCTCCAAAAATATAATTTCTACCGGCAAGGTAGTGGAAGCCTCGTTGAGTAAAAAAGAGCATCAGATTGATACAGAGGCCGTTCTCAGAGCCCGGCTGTTCGATATCTGGATAAATGACTGGGACAGGCACGCCGACCAGTGGCGCTGGGCTGCCTTTAAGGAAAACGGCAAAACCATTTACAAACCCATTCCCCGCGACCGCGACCAGGCATTTTTCCTGAACGAAGGCGCCATTCCCTGGCTCGCCTCCCGAAAATGGCTGCTGCCCAAAATTCAGGGGTTTGATGAATTTACCGAGAATGTGCCCGGAGTATCGTTCAATGCCCGGTATTTCGACCGCTTTTTTTTAACACAACCTTCCTGGAAAGACTGGCTCAGTGAGATTGACTCCCTGAAAGTGAAGTTGGATACAGCAAAAATTAATTCGGCAGTGCAGGTCTTCCCCAAAGAAGTACAGCCACTGTGCGCTGACCAAACGGCTGGCATCTTAAAAGTGCGGCTTACAAATCTGGAACCCATGGCGCGCCAATTGTACCTTTACCTTGCAAAAGAGGTGGACATTACCGGCTCCTTTCAAAATGATAATTTCCGAATAATTATCCCCAACGATAATTCCATACAGGTCATTCAAACTGCCGGCATAGAAAGGAAAAACAATGCGGACACCCTGTATAACCGAACTTTTTATGCTTCCGAAACCCGTAAAATCAGAATTTATGGTTTGCAGGGCGACGACCATTTTACATTGACCGGTCAGCACAAAAATAAAATAAAAATGACGCTGATTGGCAGCAATGACGAAAATGAAATGGTTTATGAGAGCGGTCGCACACCACGCTTCATCACCATTTATGATAAAAAGGGAACCAACCTATCGCCTTCACTTAAACCACGTTTAAGAAGCAGGTATAACCAGGAAGCTCTGGAATACGACCCGGAAGCTTTTAAAATGGACGTAATTTTGCCCGGTCTTTTTACCGGCTACAACCGCGATGATGGCGTGTTTTTGGGTGGCGGCCCCATCATCAATAAATATTCCCGGTATAGCCGGCAACAGTACAAAATATTGGGAAACTATGCCTTTTTAACCAATTCGGCCAACTTTCACCTTTCCGGAGATTTTTTTTATCCCTTAAAGAGATTGGAAATCAATACACTGGCCGATATAAAGGCGCCCCGTTACGTCAGCAATTATTTTGGCATGGGCAACGAAAGTACCTGGGAATCAGATGGCTCCAAAATTGAATATCATCTGGTCCGCATGACCCAATATTTCGTGACGACGGAGTTCAACAAACAAATCTTTAAGGGCGATGCCCATAAAATAGGATTAGGATTGTTTTACAAGAATACCGATGTGGAGGAAACGGCCGACAAGTTTATTACGGACATCCCCGGCAACGGGCTGAACGCCGAAGACCTGAAAACGCATGAATACGCGGGCTTGTCCTTTATGTATCGGATAAACACCCTCAACAACCGGGAGGTAAAGGCCGAAGAAGAGTTTGTGGGCAGTCACACCTTCCCCACCCGGGGCATGAAACTGGATGCCGGGTTCTCTCAATTCATCGGATTAAACGATGTTGCTAAGGATTTTTCAAAAGCCTCCGCAGATTTCATCACTTACCTGAGCTTTGCGCAACGCCCGCGGGTAGTGTATGCTTTCAGGGTGGGCGGTGAAAAGGTTTTTGGGGATTATGTTTTTCACGAAGCAGCCAAACTGGGGCAAAAAAGCAACCTGCGTGGTTATAGACAAACCCGGTTTTATGGCGATGCATCGCTCTATCAAAATACCGAGATTCGGATTCGCTTAAAGCAATTTAGAACGTACTTGCTGAACGGCAGCACCGGATTAACACTCTTCAACGATGTGGGAAGGGTATGGCTGGATGGCGAAAGCTCCTCGCGCTGGCATCAGGGCTATGGGCTGGGGTTGTGGCTTTCGCCCTTTGATATGGCCCTGCTGAATGTTTCTTATGCCCACAGCAAAGAGGATGACCTGCTTTACATTACACTAAAATATCAATTCTGATGGGCCGGATAAACTTTATCACACTTTGGATACTTATGTCGGTGTATAGTGCAAGCGGGCTGTTTGCCCAAAGCGAAATATACCTTATCCGCCATGCACAGGTTGAGCTGGAAACTCCCGGCTGGATAAGCTACAAAACAGCCATCGCTCATAAGCAAACCTACAATCATTCGCCCATCATGGCTTTTGAGGCGACTGATGTTTTGGCTAAGATTGACCACTACAATGCCATTGACACAGTTTTTGTAAGTCCGCAATCGCGCGCCAGAGAAACGGCAGCAAAAATTTTCGGCAATCACGTTCATTACCGGGTTGAGCCGGGACTGAAAGAACTGGATTATCCGGTGGTGCGCATTCCTGTGCTGATAATGCCAACGCCAGTCTGGCTGGGCCTCTCCCGCGCCACCTGGATGATGGGCCTGAACAACCAACAGATGCCCACCCTGAAAGAAGAGATGCATGAGTTGAAAATAGTGGCAGATGAGCTTATCGACTACGCAGAGCGAAACCAACGCACCGTGGTGGTGGCCCACGGAATGGTGAACAGGCAACTGAAAAAAATCTTAAAGCAAAGAGGATGGCGCGTTGCAGAAAATGAAGGACATAAAAACCTGGCAGTGAACAAATTGGTTTTACAACAAAACGACTGAACATCATGAACATTTATGTTAAAATAGGAATAATTATGCTTTTTCTATGCAGCGGTTGCAACTTTCCGCAGAGAGAGGGAGATAAATCCAAGGAAATAGAGCTTGATTCCTTCACATTTTCCTATAATTTGGAGCAGCCGGAGGCGGTCTGGCAATTACCGGCTGAACTCAGGGAAATTTCAGGACTTGCGTTTTCAGGCGACTCCACCCTAGCAGCCGTGCAGGATGAGGATGCAAAAATTTACCTACTCAGCAGCTCATCGGGCAAACTCCTGAACGTTTACACTTTTGGCAAAAAGGGCGATTACGAAGGCATTACAATGGTCGGCTCTACGGCCTGGGCGGTCAAAAGCAATGGCGAGTTGTTCCGCGTGGAGCAATTCTCAGAAGCCCGCCCGGTGGTTACCAAATACACCACGCCGCTCTCTGCTGCCAATAACATGGAAGGGCTGGTGTATGACAGGGAGACCAATTCACTGCTCCTTGCCTGCAAAGGCAAGCCCGGCTTGAAAAACGGAGAGAAATACGAGGGATTTAAGGCCATTTACAGCTTTGGGCTGGATGAACTCAAACTCAACACCACGCCTAAATATCTGATAGACTTATCTGTAATCGAAGCGTTTCGCTCGCAAGGTGCTATTCGTGAATTTTACATCAAGGCCACGAAAAAAACCGGACTGATAAGCGATGCACTGTTTTTTGAACCTTCCGGCATAGCCATACATCCGCAAACCAACCACCTGTACATAATTTCGCACACAGCCAAACTTTTATTGGTGCTTAACCGCGAAGCAGTGATTGTACATATTCAAAAGCTGAACCCCAGTCTTTTTAATCAACCCGAAGGCATTTGCTTTTCCCCGGATGGCACCCTATTTATTTCCAACGAAGGCGGCAAAGGGCAGGGAAGTATTTTGAAGTTTGGGGCTTTGTGAGGAAAATGTATTTTGGTCCAGATTGCTATCGGGAGCGGCATGTGAGTATCCCATAGGATTAATGGAATAAAGTTTACCACCCACCCCGGCAAATATCAAATCGCCTGAAGTGTATTCCGGTATGTTAGCATCGCTCTAAAGTTTACCGCTGCAATTTTCTTAGGGCTGCCAGATAGATAGAGCTTAAGGCAGGTTTTTATTGTCATGAGCGGGTGAGTAAATGCTTGCGGTTTGGGTTCTTTCAAGACTTACTTAAAATCTGGGCTCGCTTTGTTGGGAGCAGTTGTAGGAAATTTTCGGCTATACCGCTTGCAAAAGGCACGCTGGGATTATACTTCATCCAGGTGGCTAGGTTTAAGCCTTATTTGAAACGCCACATGCTATTTTCTTTCAGTCGTGCGGTGGGGCAGACACACTCTTTGCCAAGCTTTGGTCGTAACATTAGCTAGTGCGGCTTGGCAATGTGTGTGTCTGACTTTTATCTCCATCCCCTAACTTCATTTGCATAGTTTATATAATCTACATGTGGTCTGTCTGATACCGTTGGAGGAAGGTATATTACGGCTCTTAAATCATCAACGAATTTTTCTGCCCCGCCGTCAAGTCCTATTTCTGTCAATTTGTGAAATTGACTTTCATTTGCTATAATTTGATATTCTGCATTAAAAGTGACAAGGTTTCTATCGAAAGCCCTATGATGAAGTGCACATAAAGCTATTCCATTTGATGTTTCATCTGTTCCGTCATGCTGAACTGGGACTATATGCGCTGCGTCAATAAGTTTTAATTGAACACCACAAAAAGCACATCTATTTGTGTAAGATGTTAGTACACGTGATTTGAAACTGTTATCGCGAATTTTCTTTTTTACACTTACCACTGCTGTTTGGCGTTCAACTGCAACAGCAGCTATTTCAGTGTCATTTACTTCATCTGGATTATCTGTAACTTCTTCCAAGACTTCAAAATCCTGCTCAGATTCTCCAAATGAGTGTAGAGATTCTAAATTTCTCACGTATTCTCCAATGAAGTCTGGTCGGAACGCAATTGCAATTTCCTGGTTGTCTTTCTCCCAGGGAGCAACGCCTTTAATATGGGCTTTTCTTAAGGCTTGCTCTCTTATTTGTATTGAAGGGGAAAAGCCTAAAGTTCCAACATGTTTATTATAGTCAAACCCTGCAAAAACTTCGCCTTCTTGCCACCAACCAAGGATTAAGGTTTTACCGTTTGGTTCAGGTTCAAACTGGTTAACACCTGTAATTTGAATTCGATATTCATCAGCAGGTCGCATAGCACCCCCACCATGAGTTAAATTCCAAACATATATCCTTATGTTGTAAAATTCATCACCTCGATAAATTTTTATCCGGAATGGATGATTCTTTGGGTCTTCTAAATATAGGATGTTCCAACCATCATCCCTAAATCCTTGAATAATTATATCAAGAAGGTCATACTTTCTATGTGTTACTGCCATTTAATTTAAAATTGTTTGGGAAAAGTGATGTTTCAGAATCAAAACGATAAATACTGCCTTTCAAATAATCTTCATTTAGTTCGATGGAAATCCAACGTCTATTGAGACGCTCTGCTGAATAACCTGTAGTATTTGACCCTGCAAAAGGGTCAAGGACAATATCATTTTCATCTGTCAAAAACTTAATAAAGAAATCGGAAAAACCTGTAGGAAATCTAGCTGGATGGGGTTTTATTCCATGCTCTCTACACTTGGTTTGATATTGTCCATTTGAATTCGTATTTGCCAATTCTAATAAATTTGGTGGAATTGCACCACCATTGTCTATTCCAAATTTATCTGAAATATCATGACCACTTGGCCTTAGTTTGGCTTTGTATCCATTTTTTATTAATGACTTCATGCTGTCACTATATGGCTTCAAAACATTTCTATTAGTTGCTTTTGGGAATTCTGTTTTAGAGAGCCACCATACTACATTAACTGAGTCTTTTACTCTGATTCTTCTAACTGTCACCCATTCAGCTGGAGTAGGTAATCTTGACGGATTGTAATGATAAAACTCTTGAGCAAGGAAGAAATTTTGCTCACGACAAAGTTTAACTAACAACTCATATTGATAAATACTTCTCACTGGATAGCCTGGTATGTAGGCTCCACCTAAATCTATTACGAGAGAACCTTTCTCCGATAGAATCCGGTAAAATTCTTTTGAAAATTGCAAAAACCATTCTACATATTCCTGTTCTTGTTTATTGCCATATTCCTTTTGGCGGGTCAATGCAAATGGCGGAGATGTTAGTATCAAATCAATTGACGCGTCAGGTATATCCTTCATTAATTCAAGGCTATCCCCTAAATATGCTGTTCCCAAATTAGTATTGTAAAATTCTTTCTTCTCCAAGGACTTCATATTTATGATAGTTTTAATTCTGTTTGTTTTAAATTCTTTTGCTTCAGGTATTTCACTTTTTCTTCCGCTACGGTCAAGATTTCAGATGAACAGTTGTTCTCATAGATTTTTTTTGCAAATAGGTCGCTAAAAAACTCAGTCTTTACTACATTCATGTCCAATTGAAATACCTTAGCCAATCTTTCGAGTCTCTTTTCATCGAATCCTCTTTTGCCATTTTCAATTTTGCTCAAGTTGGCGGAGTCAAGTTCAAGTTGAGCAGCAAGTTGGGTAAGTGTTAAACCACTATCCTTTCTTAATTGTCTAATGTATTCTCCAAAATTAGTGTTCATTTGACTTGTATTTATAGACTTGTCAATAATTGACAAATTTAAGAACAAATTCTTTAGTAACCAAATTTTCCCTTTCTTTTTTCTGTGTGTGGGTTATTCAGGCTCTTTTGGTTTTTTTTATTTGGGCTTTGCGTATCGGCAAAAACCAAATGATCTGAAATGTGCATTTGTTTTTTTTTAGAATATGTGGTAACAAATGCACATTCCCAACATTCCATATCCGCCCCACTTGCGTTTAACCCTGTAATCTCCATCAAACTCACCAAAACCTTATGAAAAGATAACAGCTTTTCAAATATCCAAACCATCCATCACATTTTAAATTTCCCCCACAAACCAATCCATCCATCTCCTTACCCATTTACAGCGCATCAACAAATTGAAAAGCCCTATCGTCATAACGGCATTTGCTTTTCACCGGATGGCGCCCTGTACATATCCAACGAAGGTGGCAAAGGGCAGGAAACTATTTTGAATTTTGAGGCTTTGTGAGGGAATGTATATCCATCATCGGTTGATTGATATATGATTTGGATTGATAACGGATAAGTTAAAAAATTATATTGGTATCAACATAGATTTTCACTTTACAAACCGACTTTTATTTTCACTCCACCAGGAAGATTTCGATTCGGTAGAGAGTTCGTCAATTTGCTTCTGTGATACCTTACTTTTAGATGCAATTTCCCGGAATTTCAGATAATCCAAAATTCTTTGAAGTCCGATCAAATCTGTTCCAGGGGATAGGCGGATAAGTATTTCTTTATTTGTTCTTTCAATTTGCATACAGCAAATATATTCAAAATTATGGCAATATCTGGTAAATTATGCCAATAATTATTTCAATTTCAAAACTGGTTTGGAAGAAATCCAGGGAAGAGCATTCGTCAATTGGCTTTTGTTATGCTTTGCTTTTGTTAATCAAACCATTTGCCAAGTCGATTGTCAAGCTCCCCATCTGAAATAACCGGATTGTTATTAGACTGTTCTAAGCCTTTTTCAATCTTCTCAACAAGTATAATCTGATCGGGGACCTCGTTGGATACTGATGTTATCCGGAAGCTTTTCAAGCCCTTTAATAACTTTATCCCTGATGGTCATTTTGTTTTTGTTTATCACAAAGAAAATTATTTTATCTCTAATTTTAATAGTGCCTGCTGAAAAACGGAGATGTCTTTTAATTATCAACAAATAAACACAAACACTAAATTTATCTGTTATGTGCCAGCACCCACCTCTTCCCTTTGAAATTCTTCCATCTCCTTATAAAATTCCATTGCTTTCATTACAGATTTTCCGCCTGAACCTGCAATTAGGTTTCTAAACCATTTTTTGTTTAAATTTTCGGGCTTATGGTTTTTATATAACCACCATGAAAGATAAATAAAACTACCTGTTATAGCAATTTGGAAAATTAGGTAAGGTAATCCTACTTCTTGTGGAAACCAGGCGTTGCTCAAATAGAAAGTGGTAAAAAAAGGAAATTGCAAAACCATAATTTTGGAGTGATTTATTATGGAAAGTTGAAGCCGTGATAATCGTTTCTGAATATCCAACACGCTACCATCGTAATTTATATTTTTTGTCCAGACAAGATGTTTAATATAGTCTGAAAACCCTTTTATATTTATTACCGTGATTACCAAAACTGAAACGATAAAGTAATTACTTGCCGAAGAATAATTTGAAATGGCATAAAACAAGATGTATCCTAACAGGAGAAGATAAAATACAAAAGCTATAATCCCAGCAGTTGTTAATTTTACCAAACCCCTTAAAGAGGATTCTGCCTTGAGCCCGATGGTTTCTTTTAACAGGAACTTATTAATCGCCAATGACTTTTCTATTTTGGCATTTTGTTCTTTCCAAATGTTAATCAACTCTGTATTTTCCATTTTCTTGATTTTTAAGTTGGGTAAATTTTTGCTTTAAGCTGTTTTTGATGCGGTTTATTTTGGTAGCTACATTGGTTTCAGAAATACCTATAATCTGGGAAATTTCTTTATGACTCCTTTCTTCCAAATAAAGCAGCATCAATGCTTTATCCAAATCTTTAAGTTGAGAAATCATCTGTTGTAAAATACCCAAATCGGTTTCTTTATCTTCAAAACCGTAATTATCGGGTAAATGGATAATTCCATCTCCTAAAGGGATTGATTTCTTTTTTCTGCTGTTTTCTTTCCGGTAAAATGATATGGCAACGTTTAATGAAATTCGATAAATCCACGTTGAATACTTGAAATTGTCGTCATATCTGTCAAACGACTTCCAAACCTGAATAATGATTTCCTGAACGAGGTCTTTTCGGTCTTCCACATTATGGCAATACGAATATGCAACCTTGTAAATAATCCCTTTATTGGATTGAATAACAGAAAGAAAAGTGTCAGATTTATCAATTTTATTCATTCTTGATATTTGTCAGTGTGTCAACAGGGTAGTTGATTTGTGCTTCATTCATATTTGGTTCTTTTACACTTTGGTCTGGAAAAGTACCGTAGTAATTTCTTGTGGTTGTAATTGCGCACCCAGTTGTGAGGGTCAGTACCGAAATAAGTACAACAACCAATATTTTGTTTTTCCTGTTTCTCATTCGCTTAAATAATTAG
>JAVEQP010000051.1:0-26958 GCA_034007585.1 Lentimicrobium sp.
AATCAACAGAGGGAAAGACAGCGGATTAGTCATAATGTCGTTAGATGAATACAACTCACTTAATGCAATTTTTCAATGGCTGAATTCAGCCTTTTCTCATTTACTTTAGATGACAATTTATGATAGGTCATGCAGGTTCCATTAAAATTCGTTCGTGCCTCAAAACTACCCACTTATAAACATCCAAACCGGAATAAATAAGCTAGTAATCCAGGAAAGTGGTTGTAGCTTTCTCTGATTGTAGTACCACTGTTTCTCTATAAATATTGGTCGAAACAGCCCTGTTAAATAAATCCGGTTTAAGAAAATCTAGTACAAAGTCAGACAATATGCATGATTTTGTGTTAATATGGTTTAGATATACAGAAGCGTTTTAAAGCTAATCCTTGTGGTAAATAAACCGAAAATACTCTGTTATAACCCAATCAGGTTATTACATAAACATCATACAGGGAAATGTATGCAAGTATATCTATATTAGTTTATTTCGTTTGTGAAGCTGAAAAATAAATTTTCAAAAACAATGTAATATGATAACACATAATTTGGGATATCCCCGCATTGGAAACCACCGGGAAACAAAGAAGGCACTGGAAGCTTATTGGTCAGGTAAAATCAGTTATAAAGAGCTTGTCAGCACAGGGAAAGAGATAAAACTTAAAAACTGGCAACTTCAGAAGGACCTGGGAATTGATTTGATCCCCTCGAATGACTTTTCATTTTATGACCATATACTGGACATGAGTCTCGCCCTTGGGGCTATCCCTGAACGATATTCCGGTCTGGATAAGAATAGTGACAAAGGCTTGATGGATTTATATTTTGCAATGGCAAGAGGATATCAGGACGAAGACAATGATATTACGGCGATGGAGATGACCAAGTGGTTCGATACCAACTATCATTATATTGTTCCCGAATTTTATAAAAACCAGGCGTTTAAGTTATCCTCACACAAGTTTCTGAATGATTTTGTGGAGGCAAAAGAGGCCGGCTTTCTCACAAAGCCGGTGTTAATTGGGCCTGTCTCTTATTTACTATTAGGTAAGGAAAAAGAGGCAGACTTCGACCGGATTGATCTTCTGAAAAATTTATTGAAGGTTTATGTTGAAATGATTGAGTTATTGAAATCACATGGTGTAGAGTGGATTCAGTTTGATGAACCTATTTTGGTGACCGATTTATCGCAAAAGCAGAAAGAAGCCTTTACTTATGCTTATTCATTGATGCGAAAGAAATTTCCTGACTTAAAGTTTATGGTTGCTACCTATTTTGGCGGGGCAGGCGATAATATGGAAACTCTTTTGCAACTTCCGGTTGATGCGGTTCATCTTGATTTGGTGAGGGAGCCATTGCAATTGGAAACAGTTTTAGACAAGTTGCAGACAAATAAGTTCTTGTCGCTGGGCATTATAGATGGTCGCAATATTTGGAAAAACAATTATAAAGAGTCATTAAATATTATCCATAAAGCAATGGATAAGTTGGGCGAAGAAAGAATCATGCTTGCCCCTTCATGTTCACTGTTGCATGTTCCCTGCGATCTGGATTCAGAAACCACTTCCGGTAAGCTGGATAAAATTAAGCCCTGGCTGGCTTTTGCAAAGCAAAAAATCAATGAGATAATTGATCTCAGGCATCTGGCACTTGGCAGCAACAATGAAAAAACACTATTCGAATACAAGAATAATCAGGATGTTCATTTATCCAAAAAAGAATCAACCTTAATTCATAATGAAGGAGTGAAAATCAGGATGGCAAAGGCTGAAAAAGCAGGAAGGCCTTTCAGAACAAAATTTATACAGCGCAAAGAAGCGCAACAAAAAGTACTGCAATTGCCTGAATTTCCCACCACAACCATTGGATCGTTTCCACAAACCATTGAAATAAGGAAGTTAAGGGCACAACGAAAGAAGGGTGAAATAAGCACGGAAGATTATAACCAAAGCATACGAAAGGAGATAGAAGCTGCTATCCGCTGGCAGGAAGAGATAAATCTGGATGTGTTGGTTCATGGAGAATTTGAAAGGAACGATATGGTTGAATATTTCGGAGAAAGGCTTGAAGGATTTGCATTTACAAAAAACGGGTGGGTACAGAGTTATGGTTCGCGTTGCGTAAAGCCACCGATAATATACGGCGATATTGCACGGCCAAAGCCGATGACGGTTGAATGGAGTACGTATGCCCAGTCGCTAACATCAAAACCGGTGAAAGGTATGCTGACCGGACCGGTTACCATCTTGCAGTGGTCATTTGTGCGCAACGACCAGCCGCGCTCCGAAACGTGTAAGCAAATTGCAATGGCCATTGACGATGAAGTGAGAGATTTGGAAAGTGCGGGTATTCGGGTTATTCAGATAGATGAACCGGCACTCAGGGAAGGCCTTCCGCTCCGTAAAAAAGATTGGGATGCCTACTTCGACTGGGCCATTACAGCATTCAGGCTCTCTTGTGCCGGCGTTAAAGATACCACACAGATTCATACGCACATGTGTTATTCAGAGTTCAACGACATAATGGATAAAATTGCTGAACTGGATGCGGATGTGATAAGCATTGAGTCTTCGCGTTCGCAAATGGAAATTTTGGATACTTTTTCTGAATTCAATTACCCTAATGATATCGGCCCCGGAATTTACGATATCCATTCGCCCAGGGTGCCCTCCAAAGAGGAGATGGTTGTATTGTTGCGGGAAGCTGAAAAGCGGATTCAATCGGATAAAATATGGGTTAACCCCGATTGCGGACTGAAAACGCGGAATTGGTCAGAAACAAAGTTGGCATTAAAAAATATGATTGATGCAGCAGTAGAGATGCGGAAACAGTTAAAGTAGTTCAAAATATCAAAAAAGACGGATATAGAAATGCAATTGGTCTCTTTTATACCGATTATCTCCCGTATGCTTCACTTTGTGTTTTATTTCGTTGAATTTATTAATTCACTTCGTCGCATACAACGCTTTTAATGAGATCGTAAAGCTGTTTATTTATCTTCTTGATGTTTAAACAAGCTTTTTATATCTTTGCAAATAACATATTATTAATCTAATACAAGCAAACCATCATCACTATGAAAAAAATGTTTTCACTTTTGGGCCTTATCCTGTTCACCGGCCTTATTTTTATCGGTTGCTCCAAGGACGAAGATGAGCCTGTACTGCCGGTTATAGCATTCGAGCAAAAGCCCGGTTTGGTTACGGGTGACATTACTGCTGCTTATGGCGATACACTGTATTTTGGCATCATCCTCCAGGGTAATGGTACCGATAACCTGATTAAATTTGAAATTAAAGCAAATGGCAGTCTAATGCATGAATCTACCTTAAATACACAAAATCATACGTTTAGTTTTTATACAATTAAAGGTCCCAATCCTGAAGATGTATGGAGCTTTTCAACCACTGATGCTGCCGGAAACCGTAAGGAAGAAACCATCACAATAACCGGTAGTTTTGGCCCTATTCTTTCCTATACTGCTATTCTAATGGGTGCTCAAAGCAACGCCACGACTGAAAGTTTCCTCTCTTTACAGGATAATAAGACTACTCTTTACTTTCAGGCAGAGGCATTCCAGAACCAGTCGAAAATTGATATGTTGTGCTATTTTGAAGGAGGACAAATGTTTTTGGCTTCACCAGGCGGAAACATTGCCGGCATATTCACCGGTGCCACTTCTCCTGAAAATTACTCTACCAAAAATCTTACTCAATTTGTTAAAACAACTCTCTCTGCTGCCGACTTTGATAATGCAAATACGGATGCACTCTTATATTATGGTTACAGTCTTGCTCAGCCTTCAATAAAAGCTGGTGGACTTTTAAAGGATGATGTTTACGCATTCCTGACCCATAATGGTTTTACCGGGTTGTTTAAAGTGCTGGAAGTAAACGGCAATGCAAGTGGCACCCTGAAAATTGACATTAAAATACAGAAAGAGCTGTCCGTTGGCAAAAGTCTTGAGATTCACGCTTATTAATTGCTTTCTTCTGAAAAGCGAAAAAGCAAGAACAAGCTTTCTTGTGATACTTAGCCTCTGAATTATATTGGGGCTCTTGCGGCTGAATTTACCTGCACATGATTGCCTTTTTTTTAGCGATTTAAAAACAGGGGTGGCAGGGAAGGAGTCTAAACGTCATTTACTGTTAGCTCAAAAAACGGGCAAATGCTTAATTAAGGAGTCTGACTATTAAAAAGTAATCTAAAAGTATCAAGATACTGGACATCAAATATATAACTAAAACATTTTTTATTTATTGATGTTTTAATGTAAGCGGGGAAAGCTGTTGTCATGCGTATAACTACCCATCTTCAGCAACGATTAGCCCTTCTAAAAAGTAGTATTTTGACGACTTGATTTAAGTGTGATCCTGTACTATTTTTGTATCGTGGAATTGCATCAGATCTATGCCAGGAACGGATGCTTAATTTCTAACCAATTTATTAGTAATCATGCCAAATATTAACCACCATGAAAAAGATAGTGATAATCACTTTAATGCTGATCCCGGGACTGATTGTCATGGGGCAGATCAGACCTAAGGCAATCAAAAAAGCACCGGCCATTATGCTGGGCCTTGACAGTGTAGTAATAAAATCTACCTATGCGCATTGGAATAACGATAATCCGGATGAGTCCTGGGATTTAACCTCCTTCCCTAACCGGCTTGTTTATTATTGTTACAATTCGGGCAATGATGACCGATCGAATGTGGCCCATATTTACGATTTTGATGAGAATGGAATAAATACCAGCTATACCACAGTAGCAGTGCAGGAAAAGATTAAGTATGCCTGCGAATATCTTAACAGTATAGCCTTGAGAAACCGGTTTTTATATGAATATCAGGGGGTGAACGAAGATAATCAGGGTGTATGGGTATCAAATAAATTTATGGCTCAGTACACAGGTTGTAATTGTGGCAACTTACAGGTAGTTGTTACTGCAAATATTTCAGAAACACAAATAATTGAGCAATTGGGTGCATGTCCGGTAAAGCCAGGTAAATCGGGTGAGCTGCTCTCTATTGTTTATACACCATTAAAATAGCATAATTGTAAGTCAGGGGTGGATTGGAAAAAACGGGGCAAATTGTCCCGTTTTTTTTAGTTACAGCCGGGCCTGCTTTCCGGTCTAAATTTTTACTCAAATGTCCGTTAATCTTTAAACTTTATATGAAAGTTGTTGTTTAAACTATTAACTATTGCAATCAATTCACTTAACTTAACATTTATGAAAACAAGGAAATTACTTTTTATGGCTATGGCTGGTTTTCTCGGTTTAACCATGCTTGCCTCCTGTGGAGGTAGCGGAGGCAGTGAACAGCAGACCTCTACCGATGAATCAACTAAAATGGAAGACGCTTCCGGACCGAGTGACGCTCAGCTTGCAAGAGGCGAAAAAATTTACAATGAAAAATGTTTTGCCTGTCATCAAAAGGACGGAAATGGTATTCCCAATGCTTTTCCAACGCTGGTAGGTTCTGATTTTCTACTCAACAATACCAAAGAGGCGGTTGCTCAGGTGCTGAATGGCTCTGAACATGTACCCAGTCATGGTGATATTAAGTATCCCGCTCCAATGCCACCTCAGGTGGATAGTTATGAAGACGCAGTAGCTGTAATTAACTATGCGCTTACTAATTTTGGCAACGATGGCGGTTATATCACCGTTGATGAAGTGAAAGACATTAAAATTATCAGATAATAATATTTCGGGAACCGAATTTCTCCTTTCCAAAGTGGTAACCAATAACCTGGTTACCGCTTTGCTTTTCTCTTGGGATTTTATTTCGTCTTAATCATTGTGCTGTCATTTACCGATACTAATGAGGTTTCTTCAGCATCCTAATCTTTTAATCTTTAATATAAACCAAATCATGAAAAAAGTATTGTTTTTATTCCTGCTGATAATTATGGGCATCTCATTATTTGCACAGGACAAGGAAGTAAAGGATTATACCAATTTCATTTCCTGTGAAGTGGATGGAAAGGCTTTCAAAGCTGAAGCCCGAAAAATGAAGATTCCCATCAGTGGTTTCGAATACCTGGGATTTGCCGCCTTTGAGGTTAGTCCGGATGTATCGGTGTGGGTGAGACTATACTATCTTTCAGGTAACCTTACACCCGGCACTTACGAAATAGTTTCGGAAGAAAACATTGATAATGCATCCCGAAAAAAAGCAGAAGAGAATATGGTATGGGCGCTGATTGATTATACAGAAGAAACCAAAGGCCTTGGACATGCTTTTCATGATGGGGAGTCAATGAGTGGTACCGTAACCATTGAAGAGGTGGGCGATAAAACCATCAAAGGGAGTTTTGAAGCAACCCTAAAAGGAGTTTATTACAAAAAGAGGGCAGTAGCTACCATGACCGGCAGCGGTATAAAAAACAATCTGTGGGATAAAGCTATAACAAAAGCAGGTGGAGGGATGCTGGTTTCCTCGCCACACGATCACGATAATACAAAGAAAAGCAAGGAGACCGATACCATCATCCTGACCAATGGTCATTTTTATCTTGACTGGAATAAAGCCGATGCGGAGGAAAAAGAATAGATTCTCCTTTTTGTCTGAAACAAAAAGTAATGTAATTCTTTAATCAATAGAGCAGATTACGCTGTTCTCTGATCTTATCGTCGCTAATGTAATCGTCGTAATCCATCAGCTTGTCAATCATACCTTTGGGACCAATTTCAATGATCCGGTTGCACACGGTCTGGATAAACTCATGGTCGTGTGACGACATCAGGATGTTTCCCTTAAACTTTATTAATGTATTGTTAAAAGCCTGAATGGACTCCAGGTCGAGGTGATTTGTCGGCGTGTCAAGTAACATGACGTTGGCGTTGCGAATCATCATACGGGCAATCATACAGCGAACTTTTTCGCCTCCTGACAATACATTTGCCTTTTTGTAAACTTCTTCGCCCGAGAACAACATTTTACCTAAAAATCCCCTTAGATACAGTTCAGTGGTGTCATCTGAAAACTGTCCCAGCCATTCAATCAGGGTGAGGTCTGTTTGAAATAAATGCTCATATTCCAGTGGAAGGTAAGCCTTAAGTATGGTTTGTCCCCATTCAAAGCTTCCACTGTCAGGTTGCTCATGACCTTTCAGAATCTTAAAAAGCTGAGTCATGGCTCGGGTATCTCTTGACAGGAAGACAATCTTGTCATCCTTCATCATGGTAAAGTTTACGTTTTTAAAGAGTACAACACCACTTATACTTGCCTTCAGGTTGGTAACTTCAAGAATATTGTTTCCAGGCTCGCGTTCGGGGGTGAAAATAATGCCCGGGTACTTTCTGGTGGACGGCTTTATCTCCTCAATGTTTAGCTTTTCAATCATTTTTTTACGGCTGGTCGTTTGCTTTGATTTGGAGGCATTGGCGCTGAAGCGGGCAATAAATTCCATCAGTTCTTTTTTGCGGTCTTCTGCTTTTTTGTTCTGCGTCATTTGTTGACGCAGAGCCAACTGGCTCGATTCATACCAAAAGGTATAATTTCCAGGGAAGAGCTGGATTTTATTAAAGTCAATGTCCACGATGTGGGTGCATATTGAGTCCAGAAAGTGTCGGTCGTGAGAAACCACCAGTACTGTATTTTCGAAGTTAGAGAGGTAATTTTCAAGCCAGTTCACCGTTTCCAGGTCAAGGTCGTTGGTAGGCTCATCCAGCAGCAGGTTATCCGGTTTTCCAAAAAGCGCCTGGGCCAATAGTACTTTCACTTTTGCTTTCCCATCCAGGTCACGCATCAGCTTTTGATGAAAATATTCTGCAATCCCTAGTCCGCTGAGTAAACTGGCAGCATCACTTTCAGCATTCCAGCCTTCCATCCCGGCAAATTTCTCTTCCAGATCAGCTGCTATAAGTCCATCGGATTCCGAGAAATCGGCTTTGGCATAAATCGCTTCCTTTTCGTGCATTACTGCCCATAACCGCGAATGACCAATAAGTACTGTGTTCAATACAGTGTAATCGTCAAATCCGGAGTGATTCTGGCTCAATACTGACATCCGTTCGCCCGGAGACATGCTGACATTGCCTTTTGAATATTCCATTTCACCAGAGAGCATCTTCAAAAAAGTAGACTTCCCGGCGCCGTTGGCACCGATAATACCATAGCAGTTGCCAGGCATAAACTTTAGGTTTACATCCTGAAATAATATTCTTTTACCAAACTGAATACCAAGGTCCGAGACTATAATCATTTAATAATGTGTTAATTGTGTGTAAAAGTGGGTTTTACTGAACGGGGTGCAAAGGTAGTGCTTTAATTTCGGATTTCGGATTTCGGATTTCAGATTTCGGATTTCGGATTGCGGATTGCGGATTTGAAAAAAGGGGACAAGGGACGCATGAAAGGGACAGCTTGTCTCGTGAGAACGAAGTGATAACGAGAAGGGGCGAGGGACGGGTTATTCATTCAAAAATCCTACTTCTATTTTAAATGACAAGGGGATATGGCGAAGGGGAGACGGGGAGACAAGGCGATGGGGCGATAGAGCGATGGAGCGATAGGGGGATGGGGAGACTTGGCGACGGAGCGACCAAAGACTAAAGACTAAAAGCCAAAGACTATAAAACAAATGGAGCGTAGCGAAATCCCGAGAGCGTAGCGATTCGGGAAACAAATCAACATTAGCTTTAAATTAGTGATTCGATGCTCAGCAAAATCATTACCAGTAAATAGTAAAGATTGATGAGCAGAAAAGAGGAATTGAACTTCACATCTTCATTTGACGGCATAATAAGTCGGGCAAAATAAGCCACCATGATTACTGAGAGTGACCAGAGGGTATAGACCACCCAAATATTTTCAAACCGGTAAAAACCAGGCAGCATAAACGCACTTACGCTGGTAGCCACTATCCATATAAATGTAATCCGGCGAATCTGGTTATTTGAAAGGTGGGTGGTGAGCGATTTTACTCCGGTGAGTTCATATTGTTTGCCAAACTGCAGCAGCAATAGCCAGAAGTGAGGTACCTGTCCGATAAAGAAAAAGAAAAACAGGGCTACCGCGGTAGGATTTAAGACTGAACCACCGGCGGCTACCCATCCAATAACGGGTGGCAAAGCGCCAACCACGCTGCCTGGCACTACCGCCAGTGCCGTTTTTTGTTTTAAAGGAGTATAGATACCATTGTACCAAAGGTAAGTAAGTAATCCCAGCAGCAAGGCAACTATCCCTGAAAAATACCATAGAAGGAGAACTCCTGCAGCAGACCATATTATGATCCATATCCATGCTTCTTCGAGACTCAGTGCTCCTGAGGGCAAAGGCCGGCTTTTGGTGCGTGGCATTAATTTGTCGATATGCCTCTCCTGCACCTGATTCAGGGCAGAGGATGCCAGGGCCAGAAAGAATACGCCAAACCCCGGCAGAAACATTCCCCATTGGAAGGCGCGGGCGTATAAAACATAACCCGTAAGCGCGGTAAGGGCTACGGGTATGGCAATACGATATTTGCCCAGTTTGCCCAGGGCTTTAAAATATGCTTTACGTAAAAATGTCATTTAAGTGTTTTCAGGTATTCAATGATTTCGGCCACCTCATCATCGGAGAGTTGTTCCTTGTATGAAATCATCTGACCCTGAACATAGCCTTTAACCACATCGGCATTGGGCTCGTATATGGAACGTTTAATATATTCATCATCGACGGTAACTTCCCGCTCCTTCCCATTGGTTACCACGGCAACATTATGTCCATATACGCCTTTGAACGAGGGCCCTATTAACTTGGAACCATCCAGTGAATGGCAGGCTATACAACCATTAACCTGTACCAATTGTTTGCCTTTAGCTCCGGGGATAACAGGTTTCGTAGAGTCCTGCATAGAATTGTCGGCCATGCGGGCATACCAGGCATCAAACTCATCCACGGGTAATACTTTAACTTCGGTAAACATATAGGAGTGCGATAAGCCACAATATTCCGTACAGAAGAGTTCATAACTTCCTTCCTTTTTACCGATAAACCACATCTTATTCTCTTTTCCCGGCACAATGTCTTCCTTTACCCTGAATGCAGGGATATATAAACTGTGGATTACGTCTGGCGATACCATATCAAGGTTAACGGCTTTATCTATCGGAATGTAAAGCGTATCGGTTTTGATACCATTATCATATTCGAACAGCCATGACCACATTCTGGCCGTAGCTTTAATGTTCATGGCATCGGCCGGAGCCTTAATCATCGGTTGATAACCTGCCCAGCCGTAATAAAACATGCCCAGTACAAGAATGGTAGGAATAACGGTCCATACAATTTCAAGGGTATTGCTGCCATGAATCTGGGTAGCTACCGGATTCCGCTTTTTGTTATAACGGAATAGAAACCAGAGCATGGCTGCGGTAATACCTACCAAAAATATTACTGAAATACCAATAATCACCACAAAGGCATCATCGGTACCGGTTACAAAGTTTGAAGCTCCTGAGTACATAGTAGTGTGCTATCTGTAAAGGTAATCGAAAAAAGTAACAATGATCACCGCAATGAAAATGGCAATCACCAATCCAAACATAATCCGGTAAATGGGCTCATCAAAACGCAGGTGCATAAAGTAAAGCAATACAACCAATGCCTTAACTGATGCGATTATCATTGCTGCTGCAGTGTTGTAGGGTCCAAGTTCAATGCTGGTAATCAGCACCGTGATTATGGTTAAAATAATTAGTGTGAATAAAACCAGCAGGTGGGTTTTTATGGAGACAACATGGGTTTTTTCTTCGCTCATGGCTGCACAGTTGTTTAGTGAATAAGGTAAAACAAGGGGAAAAGGAAAATCCAGATCAGGTCAACCAGATGCCAGTATAATCCACTGTTTTCGAGCAGTTGGTATTTACCGGCATGAACCGCACCTTTTTTAACTTTAACCAGCGTTATGGCTAGTAATGTCATGCCAATAATGATATGAACGCCATGCAATCCGGTCATGAAAAAGTAAAGGCTGAAAAACAACATATCACCATGTCCCAGATTGGCCATCAATTCAGAGCCGGGATACATACCATGCTCAAATTTGGCGCCCCATTCAAAATATTTGTTTATCAGAAATACCAGTGCAAGCAGTAAAGTAAGACCGAGCATCATCATGGTCAGCTTTTTATTGTGCTTTTGCATGGCTGTTATGGCAATGGCCACCGTGGCACTGCTGATAAGCAGAATTACAGTATTGATAAAGCCCATGGTAATGCTTAATTCCTCGTGGGCGAGATGAAATGCCACCGGATTTCTGAAGCGGTAAACCGAGTAAACAAGAAAGAGACCTCCGAAAAGCAGTATTTCCGTAAAGATAAACAGCCACATTCCAATTTTGGAAGCCGTATCGTCACGATGAAGGTCAACAGAAGGATTGATCGTTGTTTCCATAGATGCTTATTTGTAGTCGTAAGGTCCTGTGGTAATTGTGGGGATTTCATCGAAATTTTCTACCGGTGGAGGCGATTGAATCTGCCATTCAAGGGTTTTCCCATCCCAGGGGTCGTCAACGGCCTTACCGGTCATTTTGCGGGCACGGGAAAGGTTCACCAGTATTATAATCAAACCGGTAGCCATAATCCATGAACCAATAGTAGAAAGCAGGTTGGCCGGTTCAAACATAGGAATATAATCGTAATAACGACGGGGCATTCCCATCAGGCCAAGATAGAACATGGGGAAGTATAACAGGTTAAATCCGATGAAAAAGATCAGCAGTCCAATATTGGCTATCCTGATATTATACATTTTTGCGAACATCTTCGGATACCAGTAGTGCAGGGCACCAAAGAACGCAAATCCGGTACCACCGAAAACGATATAGTGAAAGTGAGCCACTACAAAGGCGGTATCGTGCACGTGAATGTCAGTTGCCAGAGAGCCTACTACCAGTCCGGAGAAACCTCCGATCATGAATACAAAAATAAATGCTATAGCCCAGAGGAAGGGGGGCTGTATGTTGATGGATCCCTTATACATGGTTGCCGTCCAGTTAAATACTTTGATGGCAGAAGGTATGGCTACCAAAAAGGTGAGCAGAGAGAACACCCAGCGCGAAGTGGAACTCATTCCGGCGGTAAACATGTGGTGTCCCCAAACGAAGTATCCTACAAACGCAATGGCCATGGATGAAATAATGATGGCCGTATATCCAAAGATAGTTTTTCGCGCGAAAGTGGGAATAATTTCGGTGATTACACCCATGGCCGGTAAAATCATAATGTAAACAGCAGGATGGGAGTATATCCAGAAAAGATGCTGGTACAAAATAGGGTCTCCACCTATGGTAGGATCAAAAAAGCCAATGCCTAGCAGTCGTTCAGCCATTACCATGAGGAAAGTAATTCCTACAATAGGAGTAGCAAGCAATTGTATCCATCCGGTGCCATAAAGTGTCCAGCAAAACAGTGGCATCCGCATCCAGCCCATACCGGGTGCACGTAAACGATGCATAGTGACAATAAAGTTGAGGCCGGTGAGTATGGAGGAGAAACCTAAAATAAAGGCACCCGTCACTGCTGCAACCACATTGGTGTTGGTCCTGAGGCTATAAGGGGCATAAAAGGTCCAGCCCGTATCGGGAGGACCATCGCCCAAAAACTGAGAAATCAGTACCACAATGGCACCGATGATGTATAAATACCAGCTAAACAAGTTTAAACGCGGAAAGGACACATCTTTGGCGCCAATAAGTATGGGCAGAAAAAAATTTCCAAATACGGCAGCTACACCCGGAATTACAAACAAAAAAATCATGGTGAGCCCGTGCAGTGTAAACAGACCATTGTAGGTTTGTGCACCCATAAGCTGCTCTCCGGGAGCGATAAGCTCGTATTTCATCAATAATCCCATCACTACTCCTGACAGGAAAAAAGTCATCATTGAATAAAAATAGAGCAAGCCAATGCGTTTGTGATCGGTGGTGGTAAGCCAACCAGCCAATCCTTTATATTTGCCCCGGTACTCAAGATAGTTGGGCTCGTGGTGATGAATCGTTTGTTCAGCCATTTTCAATTTATTCTGAGGTTTGTGTTGGTTTTTTTCGAGGTTTGAAAATCAGGATCAAAAGTACAACTGCAGCAATAAAAAGGATTACCGTGCCAGCAACTTTAGTTACATTCATTACATATTGCTGACCTGCCGGATCGTAAGTATAACAAAACTGAAGTACCTTGAAAATGGTTGGACCACTTTTACCCTGGGCGGTTTCAGCTATAGCCATCTTAAATTCAAAGGGAAGAAAATAGGTGCCCTGAAGATAACGGGTAATTTTGCCGTCAGGGCTGAGCATGATCAGGGCCGCCGAATGCATGTAATCGTTGCCCGCCTTTTTGTACCTAAAGCCTGTTGTTTCGGTGCCCAATGCCGCATTGGCACTGTCGGCTGTGTAAAACTGCCAACCGGAAACATCCACGGGTCTGGTAATCAGATGTAGGTAATTTTTACGTTTATTTATGGCCAACTGGCTGCCTTCCGTGGGATCAAAGCTTACGGTTATTACCTGAAAATCCTTACCCAGCTCCAGGTCCGTCTTGCTGATTAATTCAGCCATACTGGTCATTAGCGGGCTGCACAAGCCGGGGCAACGGTAATATACCCACATTAAAACAGTGGGTTTGTCGATGAGTTCTCTGAGTTTAACTTCCTTTCCGGCGGTATCGATGATGGTGATTGATTCCGGCAGGTATTCATCCAGATGTTCAACAATGCCTATTTCTAATTCCGGGGTTTTAATATCTTTTGTTGCATTGATGGTTTGACCATTCACAAGTATTGGAAACAACAAATTTATGAGTACTACAAGCTTGATCAGATTTTTCATAGATTTTTCAATTTGTTTCCAAAATTAACCAAATTAATGCACATGGTGATGAACACTCTCTTCCAGATAGGGATGCTTTTCGGGAATCAGTGGTGCTGCTGCAAGCGTTTTGCCAAAAATAAAGAGGAAAAGGCCGGCAAATCCTACGAAAAATCCTATTTCAGGAAGCCCAAATACAGGTGCATGAACCACACCTGGGAAAATTTGTTCATAAAGATCAATATATTGCCCAGCAATAAGCAGTATGCAAATGGTCATCACCACTTTTATATTTTTGTTTAATACCTGGGGTAAAAGAAAAACAAAAGGAATAAACCAGTTTATCAGGTAATTGACATAAAATATCCCCTTAAACCCATTTTGCCAGCGGGAGAAGAAATATTCCGTTTCTTCAGGTATGTTTCCGTACCATATGAGCATAAATTGCGAAAATCCAAAATAGCCCCAAATTATACTGAGCATAAAGATGTATCTCGAAAAGTCGAGCAGATGGCTTTTATTAAGATCTTTAAAATACCCGCGCTGATGCAACACAATTACAGCCAGTGTTATCATGGCTGAACCATGCAGGAAAGCGGCTACGAGATTCTTTAATGAAAAAATGGTGCTGAACCAGTGTGGCTCAATAGACATAATCCAATCGAAGGTGGCCAGTGAAAAAGTTACGGCAAGTATGAAGATGTGAATTTTTGAAAGCAGCTCACTCTTTTCAAAGAAGTGCAAGCCACCTTTTTCATCTTCGGCCAGGGATGCTTTACGCATCAGTCGGGTCATCACCATCCAGGCAATGAAGAACAATATCATTCTGAGAAAGAAGAAAGGTACATTGAGGTAGGGCGATTTGTGTTGTAACAGGGCATCTGCAGCAAGAGCTTCGGGATGGCTCCAGTGGTAGAGTGAATGCATGCCGAAGAATACAAGTAACATGATGATGCCGGCATAGGGAATATATGCCATAAGTGCTTCGCTTACGCGCTTAAACATGGCTGACCAGCCCGATTGCGTGATGTATTGGATGGCAATAAAAAAACTGGCTCCAATGGCAATGGACAGAAACATGTAATTGTTCAGCAGCAGATTGGCCCAGGCCCGCTCGGGAACCGTAAAAAAACTGATTACAATCACAATAAGCCCCAGAGCTGCCATGCCTAAAGCGATATATTGAAATCTTTTTGAGAAATTAAATTTTGTTTCCATCGCAGCGCTATTTTGCAGGGTTATTTTGCAGTTCATGTTTTACGAAAAGAGCAATCCTCCAGCGGTCGTCGGGTCTGACTAAATCGCCATGGGGTGCCATTACCTGAAAACCGGCAGTAATTACATGAAAAATATCGGCATCCGGAGCTGCCAGCATCTTTTCAGAAATCAGCGATGCCGGTTTAATGGCATACCGGCCACTGGTAAACAGGTAACCATTTCCGTCGCCGGCTACACCATGGCACTGACTGCAAAAAATGGCATACATTGCCTCGCCCTGTTTAATGTTTTCAGCATTTACTTCTAACGGATTGATAAGGGATGCTGCAGCTTCTGCCCGGCCTTCTATGCTATTCTCGAAAGCGTAGGGTATCATCTCACGGGGGATGGTGTTGGATGCCGGAAGGCGCATGGTGAGACTGTCAGCAAAAACAGCATTGGAGCTGTAGGTTTCAAAGGCCAGTGAATGGGCCATGTCCGGGAAATACTCATAGCCTTTGTCATTCCGGGTCCGGTCGCAGGAAGCGAAGGCCAGCGTGAACATGAAAGCAATGAGTAGATTGAATATTATCCTGATACTTTTCATCGGCATTTTAATTTTCGGGTTCAATATTTTTTTCATACACCTCAACGGCTCCTTCGGCTTTGAGTAGCTGAGTCAATCGCTGATACTCGCCATCATTAGCCGATTTGTCAAATACCATTACAAACTTGTCGTCGGTTGATCTTGCATCGGGCAGCACATAAGCTTTTCCCGGATAGATTTTCGCTCTGGCCGAGAAGGTGAACAAACTGGCTATGGTTACAATAAGGATGGTAATAACAATGGTAACCACCAGAAATGAAGGGAAAGCATTGGTTGGCTTACCTCCGTAATTTAAAGGCCAGTCAATTACTGCCGTGTAATACATAAAGGCCAGGACTCCTAAAGCCCCAAACAGTCCAAACAAGAAAGCCGCAAAAGTAAAACGGGTTTTCTTACCCATAGCTTCAATGGCTTCATACACTGGATAGGGTGAATAGATCTCCTGTATCTGGAAACCCTGTTTCAGGGTTTCGTTCACCGCGGCCATAAGTTGTGTTTCCTCGTCAAAAACGCCAACTACAAAATGCTTATTCATGGCTTATGTGTTTTTTATCGTTTGTATTGTAACTGGTCACCTTAAGTACACCCTTCAACTCGCTTATAGCCATCATTGGTATAAACTTGAAGAACAAAAGAACTCCTGTGCCAAAAAGGCCAAGGGTACCCGCAAAGACACCTATTTCTACCCAGGTAGGTGAATAGGTTACCCAACTGGAAGGTAAAAAGTCTTTTGCCAGTGAGCTGATTATAATGTTGTAACGCTCAAACCACATCCCGATATTAATAATAATGGATATGATGAAAGCGGCGGTAAGGTTTCTTCTGATCTTCTTGAACCAAAACAGTTGGGGGACAAGAGCATTACAAATGATCATAGTCCAGTATTCATAGGAATAATCACCGGTAGCACGATTATAGAAAAAAGTAAATATCTCATATTTATTGCCAGAGTACCAGGCAATAAATGCTTCTGTGGCGTAAGCGGTACCCATAATAAGGGAGATGAATATGAGTATTTTCGCGATGGCATTCAGGTGATTGGTGGTGACATAATCCTGGAACTTATACATCTTCCGGATGATAATCATCAGCGTCATCACCATGGCAAAGCCTGAAAAGATAGCACCTATTACAAAATAAGGGGGAAACACAGTGGTATGCCATCCCGGAATAACCGCAACGGCGAAGTCAGTAGATACAATAGAGTGAACCGAAACCACCAGCACAGCAGCAATACCTCCAAGCACATAACTCAGGGCTTCAAAACGCAGCCACTCACGCGATGTACCCACCCATCCGAAGGCAAAGAATCCATAAACAGCCTTTTTGACTTTAGAAGTGGTGCGGTCGCGAATAGTAGCAAAATCGGGAACCATTCCAAAATACCAGAATGAAGCCGAGATAAGCAGATAGGCTGAAATGGCGATAAAGTCCCAAAACAGGGGTGAGTTAAAGTTAACCCAGAGCGGGCCACGTGTATTGGGATAAGGGAAAATATAAAATGCCAGCCATACCCTTCCCATATGCAGTGCGGGGAAAATGGCCGCACACATAACAGCTACTACGGTCATGGCCTCTGCAGCACGGTTGATGGACGTTCTCCACTTCTGACGGAGTACCAGCAGGAAGATGGAGAAGGCCGTTCCAGCATGCCCGATACCGATCCACCATACAAAATTGATGATTTCCCAGGCCCAGCCTACTGAATTGTTGACGCCCCAGGTGCCAATACCCACTGCTACAGTTTGATATATGGCAACCGCCCCAAACAACAAAGCCAGGTTGCTTATTCCGAAAGCCACTTTCCACCATAGCGGGGCAGGTTGGTTTATGGGCGCGATAATATCGCTGCTGATCTGGTGATAATTCTTGTCACCCAGAATCAATGGCCCTCTCACTTCAGTTTTATACATAGGAACAAACGTTATGTTTTGATCTTAATTCTTAAGCTTCGTTACTGTTTTTCACCAGGGTAAGGTAACCCACCGATGGTAAAGTGTGCAGATCCTCGAGCAAATGATAGTTTCTCGGATCTTTAAAGAGTTTAGAAATGCGGCTCTCCGGATCGGCCAGATCACCAAAAATAATGGCTCCTGACGGGCATCCCTGGGCACAGGCGGGTTGTATTTCCCCATCCTGTAAAATGCGATTTTCATTTTTGGCTAGTAATTTCTTGTCCTGTATCCGTTGAACGCATAAGGAACACTTTTCAACCACACCGCGTTCGCGCACCGTTACGTCAGGATTTAAGACCATACGTCCCAGATCGGAATTCATATTGTAGTCAAAATCGTTGTTGGTTGCATACCTGAACCAATTGAAACGGCGCACCTTATAGGGACAGTTATTGATACAGTACTTGGTACCCACACAACGGTTGTAGGCAATTTGGTTGAGGCCTTCTGCACTGTGGTTGGTGGCTGAAACCGGGCAAACATTTTCGCAGGGCGCATTGTCGCAATGCTGGCACATCAGCGGCTGAAAAACCACTTCCGGGTTCTTCTCGTCTCCTGAATAATAGCGGTCAATGCGCATCCATTGCATAATGCGGTACTTCATAACCTCTTCCTTGCCCACCACAGGCACATTGTTTTCAGCCTGACAGGATATGACACAGCTACTACATCCGGTGCATTTATTCAAATCTATGGCCATGCCCCAATGGTGCCCGTCAAACTTGATTTCTTTGTATAAGGTGACGTTCTTTTCCTCAGCTTCATTGTGCATCTCATTGCCGGCATCGTTGCTGATCAGGTATTCCTTCAAAGTGGTTTCCCTTACAATGGGCCGGCCTTCCATGCTGTGATGCATCTGGGTGGATGCAAGGGAATAGGTAGCCTCAGAAACCTTCGGGCTGATGCCGGTAACATATCTTTGACGGGAGCCATCCTGGATACCAATCAGCGGATAAGCATTTTTTCCGACAGAATTGGCGACCTTACCCATGGCGGTATGACCAAAACCTACGGCAATGGAAATGGTATCCTCTGCCTGTCCGGGCTGTATCAATACAGGAAAATCAATTTCTTTAATGGTTATCATCCCACCAGCGCCTACGCCCAGCTTTGAGGCTGTGGCAGGCGAAATGGCTGCGAAGTTGTCCCAGCATACCTTAGAAATGGGATCAGGCAGCTCCATAAGCCAGGGATTATTGGCATATTGACCATTGCCGAGTGCGATGGTCTCATATAAAGTAAGCTCATATCCTCCTGTGGAAGGAACCTCTTGAATTGCTGAACCGGTAGTGGTTTGAAATGAAGGCTGGCTTTCGGAAACAGATTTTAACAATACGCCTTTTTGCAGGGTTGTTGTCCAGTCAGCTTCATTGCCATTTAAAATACTGGTAAGCCAGTAATTTTTGAGGAAGGCGTAGTAATCTTCTTCCTTACCCATCCATTTTAACAATGAATCCTGAGGTTGACGGGTATGGTAGATGTTTCTTATGGCAGGCTGTGCCAGGGTAAGATATCCCAGCTTGTATTCGGCATCGCCCCATGATTCCAGAAAATGATGTCCGGGTGCGCAATACTTCATTAAAGCCTGGGTTTCGTCAGCAGTAGTGCTCAGGCTAACGGTAAGTTCGGGTTTTTGGAATGCGGTGGTGATTTTCGCTGTATCGGGATAGTCGTAAGCAGGATTTACACCCCACAATATGAGTCCGGTAACTTCACCCGCATTGATACGGCTGAGCAGGTTTTCAAATTCAGCATCAATGCCCTGATGGGTAAGGAATGCCGAATTAAAATCTATGGTTTGGCCAATATTTCCCAGCAGTTGATTGATGTGATTGACCAGAAGCTGAGCCTGTACATCATTGCTGGCTGAAACGACAATAGATTTACCCTCATTTTGGAGCAGCGTCTGCGCCAGTGATTGTATTTCAGCGGGAGAATCACTCCCTTGCTGAACCAGGACGGCTTCCAGTGCTTTTAATAAGTTGATTTCTTCTGAAGGTTTAATGGGAATTCGCTTATCGGCTTTGCTGCCGGTAATGCTTAATCCGGTCTCAAACTGAACATGATAGGAGAGTTTCTTTTGATCGCTGGTCAGATCGCGTGTTTTGGCATAGGCAGCAGCAAATTCGGCCGGTGAAAGCCAGGTGCCGAGAAAATCAGCGCCAAATGAGACAATTACTTCAGCCCTATCAAATTTATAATCCGGTATTACAGTTTTACCGAAGCTCATTCGGTTGGCTTCCAGCATGCCCGAATAGGAAACCGGCTCATAAACTACGTGGGTTGATCCGGGAAAAGCAGTAAGAAAATCACGGATGAGCTGACGGGTGGACGGGCTAATGATTGGCGGAGTGAGCAGGGCAGTAGCTTTACCGGCTTCGCTAATGGCAGTGAGTTTTTGCATCACCGTATCGTCCAGGGCTGAATAGCTGGTGGCTTTACCATCCCGTGTTGGTGTTTTAAGCCGGCCTTCACCATCGTATAAACTCAGAATAGAGGCCTGTGCTCTGGCTGTGGTACCTCCATTGGTAAGCGACTCAATGTCGTTGCCTTCAATCTTTATGGGTCGGCCATCCCGCACTTTAACAACTATAGGTGTAAATTCACTGCCATCAAAATAGCTGCTCGCATAATGGTTGGCCATTCCCGGAGTTACTTCTTCCGGCTTATTCAGGTAGGGGATTGCTTTCTTTACGGGATTCTCGCAACTGCTGGCGATGGCCGCAGTGGCAAATCCAAAGCCGCATATTTTTAAAAAGTTACGGCGCGAAGTAGCCTTACCTGCAATTTCATCACTCATGATTTCAAGCAGGCTCGATTGGTGTGTGCTATCGTTCCCCTTTTCAGCGGAAGGCTGGTTATTATGCTCTTCCAGGCTTTTCCAGTATTGTTTTTCCATTTATATGTGGTTTGGCTTGAAGCGTTGAATTAAAAAAGAATTTTAGTAGTGACATTTACTGCAATCGATTCCTCCGACCTGTTCTACGGTAACCGAATCGATCTTGCCCGATTGTAACATGTCGTTAAGTTCTTTGTAGGACTTATAATAGTGGTTGCCCTGAAAATTAATTTTGGTGTCACGGTGGCAGTTTACGCACCAGCCCATGGAAAGATCGGTAAATTGCTTTAAGATATCCATTTCAGCAACCGGGCCATGGCATGTTTCGCATTCTACCTGTCCGGCGTTCACATGTTGTGAATGACTGAAAAAGGCGTGATCGGGAAGGTTATGCACCCTGATCCATTCTACCGATTTTCCGGATTTATCAGCACGATGTATCTTGTTGATTTCAAATTTTCCTGAATTACGGCCACTCAATACCACATTGTGACATTTCAGGCAAAGATCGTTGGATGGAATGCCTGCTGATTTACTGTAGTCAGCAATGGAGTGGCAGTATCTGCAGTCGGTCTGATTGTCGCCGGCATGCACTTTATGAGAGAATTTAATGGGTTGATCAGGCGCATAGTTCTGGGTGCGACTCAGGTTCTCAGCTTCGACGACTGCAATATTAAGATGTACCGCAATACCTATTAACAGGATAACCGCATGGATAAAACGGTATTTTACGATTTTTGTGAATATCAGGTCAATTAAAGCAAGGGTCATCAACACCGCAAATGCAATAAAAAGCATGCGTCTCACCGGAAAGCTGCGATGTTTCTCCATCCCTTTCTGGTCAAATTCGCTCAAATAGGCAGCAATGTTATAAACCTCCTGATCGGTAAGCTTGTATTCAGCATGTGCTTTTGTCATGACATCTGATTCGGGTTCAGCCATGGAAGCATAGATATTCATACCATTTGCATCCATAAATGACTGTGCCAGGTCGGCAGCCGAGGGATTCCAGTTCAGGGTGTCGGAAGTTACAGTATTGTGACAGGAATTACAGGCTGTCTTTCCACCATTTTCAAAAGAAATCAGTCCGTAAAACATCCGTTCACCCCGCAATACTTCTATGTGCGTGAATCCTGTTTTCTTGTCCACATCAACGGTGAAAGTTTTTTCTGCTTCCGGTTCCCATTTGTCAATGTAATCAATAATTGCATTCACCTCACTGTCAGATAGGTTGGGAAATGCCTGCATGGGTATTTTATTATTTTCTTCAAACACCTGCACCGCAATGGGATCGCCCGATTCAATGAGGGCTTTGGAGTCGTGGATGAATTTTACCAACCACTCCCGATCACGAATCTGAGTAACGCCCACCAATTCAGGACCGACCAGTTTACCGCCTCCCAACTTATGGCATACAGAGCAATTTTTCTCAAAGAGCTTTTTACCTTCGGCCTGCGCACGCGCATATTGAGGCGCTAAAAGCATTAAAATTGCACAAAACAACCAAATCTGCCTTACCAGGAATTGCTTGTAACCCGGGTTTTTTAATAGTTGGCTCATGTTGATGTATGGTATAAGGTTAAATCTATTCAATGCTAAATCTCAACAAAAACAAAAAAGCATCCTTCTTGCGAAAAATGCTTTAACTCCTGATCCTGCTTCCGGCAAGCCATGCAAAATAAAAATGAAGTTGCGTAGAAAACATTCATTCTTTGAAAGTTGTACTGCTGATAGGTTAATAACCGAAAACTACTCTGCGAATATAGGACACTAATTTTAATATTTCAAAATAAATGTTAATATTGGGTGCGAAATTCACCAATTTAGTTTGAGTCTAAACAATGACAGCGCATTATACAGCCCTATTTGAAAAGCAATCCAATTTTTAATCCGGCCGAAAAAGAAAGCGGAAAGGATTGATCAGCAATAAGATAGCCATAATGGTAGGATTCCCTGTCGTTGGAGGTAAATCCATAGCCCAGCCCGACGAAGGCGTCTACCAAAAATGAATTATCCATAATCCACTGTTTACCCATCACCAATTGCATGGTTGTAGAAATAATGGTTTCACGCTTCCCGGTAGTTGATTGAACCGGATAATACTCATAAGTATAGTTATCAACACCATAAACGGCCAAAGCAAGTTCAGGCTTCAGGTAACCTCCTTTTAAAAGATGGGCATATCTTAAACCGCGGATATAAAAATCGGGATTCTGAATAAACTTATAACCTGCTTTTGCAAAGGCTCCGGCAGGATTGTCGTTGTTCCCGTTCAGTCCGAGCCCAATAATACCCAAAGTTGCCTCTATGCTTCGGCCCGGTTTCAGGCTGTATTCATAAGCCAGGGTGGTATTCCCTGTGAGTGGAGAGAGAAATTCAACTTTTAGCGCATGCTTGTGATTATCGGTATAATTTGCAGGATTGGTCATTTCCTTTGTGAAAACCATTTCGGTGCCACTTTCAAAAATCACTTTATCCACCGCATCCTTATCAATGGTAAAAATCACATCGGGCGAGAATTCCGGAAGCAGATACTTGATATCGTCCATACCAATTTCCCTGATCTTACACTTTATCAGTTCGTTGTTTTTCTTAAGGATAGTATCCTGAGCAAAACTGCCCGACACGGAAGCCAGCATTAAAAATATAAAAAGAAATAACCGCTTTTGGAGAAGCAGGGAAACTTTCATTTTGTATGAGGTAATTAGTTGGATGCAAATATCAAAATTTTATCTGAATATATTTTCATTGTTTTTAGCTAAATAAAATGACGGATAGTGAGTCATTCCCATCGCACAAAAGCTGTAAACCGGATTTTACAGTTCAGGTCATGAAAATGAAAACACAAAACGTGGCATCATGAATCTAATTGAACATCAATTAATTGAATAATCATTATTCGGAAATTATACGTAGATTCTTTGCTTCACTCACAATTCATGCAGCCACGCGTTAGGATCTCCGACTATGCTCAAACAGCGTGGGCGCAGGAAAATTTTGTTAATCAGGCACCTATAAGGGATGTCATTAACCCTGCAACACAGTGAAGTGAAGAATTTCTTGCTATAATAATAATTCAATAGAATACTACTTCTACTGAATCAACAATTTCTCCGTTTTAATTCCTGCGCGGCTGCTCACCGTTAAGATGTACATCCCCTTTTGGAATCTGCTTAAATCCACCTCTGTTTTTTCGCCGTTCCAGCTAAATTGGTGAACCATTTTCCCGGTCAGGTCGTAAACACTTACATCCGCTTTTTCAAAATTATTTTTCCCGGAGGTGTACAATGTAAACTGTCCGTTGGAAGGGTTGGGTTCGATTTTTATTCTTAAATCCTGAAACGAAACTACATCTTTAATCGATGTAACAATCAACTCATTGCTAAAGGTTACCAGCCCACCGGCAACATCAATCTCGGGATTCCAGGTATCATTACAATTGGAGCAGGTAATACCGGTTACACAATCGGGATGATTGGGATGGCAATAGTCGATATAACCCGGATAGAATTCATACTTCAGGTTTACGTCGGGGAAGGAGAGCCAGGGGGTAAGATCGTACTGCCATAAAATTGGGATACTTCCCGGACACCATCCATGCCGGTTGTGATACCATGTTCCGCTTTGGGGCTGGCATCCACTGGGGTTTGGATTGCAGGTTTGCCAAAGGTGCTGTTGAAATTCTGTCGCTCCGTTAATTTTAATATTATGGGTAGCATTGTAAAATTCGGCAGCATTAGAGGTATTTGTTTCCCCCCACGAAAACCCGCCGCACATCAGGCGCAGATGTGCCTTTTCGATGCCAGAGCTAAAATTAAGGATGTAAGGCTCAACTGGTTGCAGGTTGGCATAATCACCAAAGGGATACAAATCCTGCCAAAGGTTATCCATCCAACTGTATTTATATTCAGGTGTACCGGCCTGATAATGGAAAGTAATGGAGGTTACCGATTGAGGAAAACTAATCCTGAAATCGACCCGGCCCTGTAATTGAGACACAAAATCGGTGATATCGATCTCGTCATCACAGGCTACACCATAGGGGGATACATATTTGAACAACTCCATCCATTCGCCATTTGCACCGCGAATCGAGCACCGTCCTATCCTATCCCAGGGATCGCAGGGGCAGCCATAATTTAAGATTGCCGTTACCTTTGAATAGGTGCCAGCAAAGGCGGGTAAAACAAAGCTGGTGTCTATACTGCTTTTTGCTGAAAAATTGTACGCATCAATCACCTTAAAATCTATGGTTGGCGCACCTGAAACCACCTCGAAGGTAACGGCATCAGTAATCGATGCACCTCCGGAACTTGTGGCAGTAACATTTACGGTGTAAGTGCCATACGAAGGCGGAGTCCAGTTGCCCATAAAGAAACCATTACTGGTTTTAAATCCTTTTACCGAAACACCGTCCACATTAAATAGCACTTCCTTTACATGAAGAATTTCTGGATGTGCGATTTGGGTGGAAACAACAAAGGACATGGTCATTAACTCCGGCATTCTCACCACTTCGCCTTCCACAGCATTCCTTATCCGCATTTGAGGAATCACGGTCAGCGGGTCAATGACTTCAAACGTCTGAATTACATCCGCAGCAGCTCCCACCGTGCTGTTTCCCGGCTGACTGGCTGTAATTTCAACCATTCCGGGTTCGCCGGTAAGTGTAACTACATTTCCATTAACGGTAGCAGGCCCCGAAGTAACCGCAAAACTTACCGGAAGCCCCCGGTTTGAAGTTGCCTGGAGTGTAAATGGCGCATCGGTGGTTAAATGATCACCGATAGGATTAAAGGTGATATATTGGTAAAGCAATCCGCCTGTTTCAGGCTGCCGGATTATCAAATTGTCAAACCCGCTGGTATGACCCAGGGCATGGAGAAACATTTTGGTCCATTTGGCAGGATCGGTGCTTGTTCCTGAACCCGGTGTTAAGCCCAGGTTAAGATTGGTTACCTGTTGCACCGGAACATAGGAACCATTCATTTCAGCAATAAAATACGTTATACTGCCGGCACCATCGTTGGCATCCAGGTCGAGAAATAATTTGTGGCGAAACCACCCTTCCAGCGTGGCATAAGGCCAGGTAAACGGGAAGGTAGAACCATCAGGCATAAAAAAGCTGACAATCTGTGGCAAAGGCTTATTACCCACATGAAAGCCGAAGCCTCCTTCGTTAGTCTCTATTTTTATAATCGTTTCGAGACCTGGCAGCAAATAACCATTATTATTGGCATCGTAGCCAAAGCCAAACAAAGTTCCCCACCAGCCGTTAAAAACCTCCAATTCTATTTCAACCGGTCCGCCCTGCGAAAAATCAAAAGGAAAGTCATCCTGCGTTAATCGCGATGCTGTTCTCCCGACGTTGGGTCCCCCATTCCCGTAAAACAAGGCATTTGTCCCATCAGGTGCTACTACGCCCAGCATGGTAAAGGCCACTTCGAGGTCGAATTGGGCACCAGTGTTATTGGCAACGGTGGTCCAGTGATCCCTGCCATTTAAGTTTCCGGTTTCAAGCGCGTTAAAATCATAAACATGCTCGATAACCTGTGCCTGAAGGCCAAGTGCCAGCATTAAGGATAAAAAAAATGTGCTAAATCTTTTCATTGTTATTGGGAGTTTATTGTGTTGTGTGCCTGAAATGGTTAATAAGTCGTTAGGATCTTAAATGAAAAAATAGTTATGCATAATACCAATAAGCAGTGTGTTCGATGTTTTGCATAACTGCCGCTCAAATGTCGGCTATTTTTCAGACCTGACAAAGTCTTATTCAAAAATAGAATTAATAGTTTAGGTAATCTAAAGTTTGACTCAAATAAACCTAAAATAAGGCAGCTAAGCGAAATTTGCAAAACCTATCCAAACTAACCTGGTTTCAGAAATAAACATCCGAAAAATAAAATCTTGGTTTTGACTGTGCTGTGGGATGGATAATTCCATAAATTTGTTTCGGAAATAAGTAAACTACGAGCTTAAAAGTCAGGTTTTAGAGATTTAAAAATAAAAAAATGGAAACAAGACAAGTCACTTCAAAAGAGTTTTTCAGAAGTTTAACCATTGTTTTTTATGCAATGATAATAGGAACTGTTTTTTTTGCAGCTATTTCATTTTCCTTACATCAGCTTGGATTTGAAAAAGCGGAAATGGATGTTTTTAAATATATCGTTCCGCTCTTAATCATTATAGGAATTGTTGGTGGGAATTTTATGTTCAAAAAGCAATTAAAGGTGGCTTTATCAAAGATAGATTTGCTTGACAAATTAAATAATTACCGTTCTGCACTCATTATCAGATATGCATTTCTGGAGGGTTCAGCTTTCTTTACCATTGCGGTCTATTTGGTAACCGGAAATATGTTTTTTTTAGGACTTGCATTCATTCCAATACTCTCTTTTCTCTTGTTTGTTCCATCGATAGAAAAAACACAGTTTGATTTAGAATTAAACCACGATGAAAAACAACGAATAAATACCCCGGAAACAGTACTTGGTAGCATGGAAATCGGCACATAGAATAACCTTACTTCCAAGCCCTGAAAGGGCGTAATACACCAACGATGG
>JAVEQP010000051.1:27058-28231 GCA_034007585.1 Lentimicrobium sp.
ACACATCCAGCCCTGAAAGGGCGTAATACACCAACGATGGGTGTAGCCCATCGTAATAACACCTAACCACAGCCCTGAAAGGGCAAAAAAAAACACATCATGGGACAGTCATTAGTTAAAAACTACATGCACATCACTTTCAGTACCAAACATCGCGTGCACTTAATTCATTCCTCTTACGAAGCCGAGTTACATGCTTACCTGGCCGGCCTCTGTAAAAACATGAACTGTCAGCCTATAAAGGTCGGAGGTTTTACAAATCATGTTCACATACTTTGCATGCTTTCAAAAAACATCGCCCTGGCTAAACTACTCGAAGAGGTAAAATCACATTCTTCAAAGTGGTTCAAGACCTTAGATCCTTCACTTCAAAGGTTTTACTGGCAGGATGGCTATGGGGCTTTTTCGGTAAATCCGGCCGAAGTGGATGTGGTAATCGCTTACATTCAAAACCAGTATGAACACCATCGAAAAAGGACGTTTGAAGAAGAATACCTGGCTTTTTTAGAGGAGTATGGAATAGAGTACGATGAAAGATACGTTTGGGATTGAGTATTACGCCCTTTCAGGGCTTAGCTGGTACAGGTGCATTCTTCATAACACAGGGCTGCACCCTGTGTTAATAAAGTGCCGCCCTTTCAGGGCTAATTCATAATTATTATCTGTAAGGGTAGAATACACTAGTGATGGGCGAAGCCTTCAGAATAGAGAATAACCCTTATTCCCAAGCCCTGAAAAGCCAGAATACGCTAACGATGGTTGTAGCCCATCGTAATAAAGATGGAGCAGCCCATCGGCACACATCAAGCCCTGAAAGGGCGGAATACGTTAACGATAGGTGTAGCCCATCGTAATAAAGATGGGGGTAGTCCATCGGCACACATCAAGCCCTGAAAGGGCGGAATACGTTAACGATGGGTGTAGCCCATCGTAATAAAGATGGGGGCAGTCCATCGGTACAGAGAATAACCTTACTCCTGAGCCCTGAAAGGGCGGAATACGTTAACGATGGGTGTAGCCCATCGTAATAAAGATGGGGGTAGTCCATCGGCACACATCAAGCCCTGAAAGGGCGGAATACGTTAACGATGGGTGTAGCCCATCGTAATAAAGATGGGGCAGCCCATCGGTACAGAGAATAACCTTACTCCTGAGCCCTGAAAGGGCGGAATA
>JAVEQP010000052.1:0-27782 GCA_034007585.1 Lentimicrobium sp.
AATGAGAATATTGGAAATAATAATGGCCATTCTTATTCCACCGGTAGGTGTGGCATTAAGATATGGGCTCTCCCGTGAATTTTGGATCAACTTTTTACTGACCTTACTCGGATATATTCCGGGAATAATTCATGCGCTAATCGTGCTTACGCGAAGGCAATAATTAACTTCCCGGATAATTATTGGTCAGATAATCAACGGCTTCCGGTCCAAGGTTAAAAAGCAAGTCGAGCGCACTCAGATTGGGTGCAAAAGGCAATTTTTCTGCAAAAACCTGAACATAAGGAGTGTAATCACGTAAACTATGAAGATGGGTTACATTTTGTTTCGACATAATCAGCATGCGCAGATCCGCGATTTCGGCAGGATAATTTCGTATGAAATTTTCTGTAAACTGTAAGGATGGGTTAATACCCATATATTTATTTAGAATACTCAGAAATTGCCTGTTTAGCTCAAAGAGGGTAGCCGGCGGATTGCGAAATACTGTCTCAAACGCATCCCGGTAATAAAGAAAGAAAGGGGATTTATTATACGCCGCCTCAATAGCTCTCCAATGGATATTTACCCATTTTGCCGGGTCATCAAGCAATACTTCTCTAAATTTAGTGTGATTCCCCTCTGGTCGCTTTACGGGAATTGTCAGCATTAAAGGTCCGGCAGCAGTCATTATGGCATATCGGTTTCTGCATGTTTGCCGTGGGAAGGTTTCCTGCACTTCAATCAATGCATGCGGTGAATGCATCATCCATGACATATACTCCACATTGGGCAGGCAGGCAAAGGGTAAAATCACCCGGGGAAATTCCATAAATTACATATTACAAATCACTTTCAACCAACAATGATAAAAAAGGCATTTAAGTATAACATCCATCGCAAAGAAGCATTCTTTTGATGCACAATCAATTGCTAATCAACTACCAGAAAAAGTCCGGAAGACTTTAAGTTAAGGCAACCAAAACTAATCAATATTATTCAACCACCCGATTTTATAAACCACTAAGCCTATCCAGACAAATGAAAAAACCTTGCAATTCCATTTTAAAGGAACTACAAGGTTTATAAAATTCAGGAATTGTGTTTATTCCGCCTTTTGATGATTCAGCAAAACATCATCAATGGCCTGAACCAATGCATTTTTAGGTAAGGCTCCCTGTGCCATTTGTGGTTGTCCTTCAACAGGGCAAAACAACATACTGGGAATGCTGCGTATGCCAAAGGCGCCGGCGAGTTCCTGCTCAGCTTCGGTGTCCACCTTGTAAATATTAACTTTGCCGTCATATTCCTTTGAAAGTTCTTCGAGGATGGGGGCTACCATTTTACAAGGGCCACACCAGTCAGCATAAAAGTCAATAATACAGGGTAGGTTGCCTTCAAACTTCCATTCCTGGTTCTTATCAAAATCGAAAACTTTTTCTTTAAAGCTCTCTAAGGTCAAATGTTCCATATCAAACAGTTTATCAAATGATTAAAAAATTATTTTGAGGGCTCAGCAGCATTTTTGAGCAATATCGTTTGCACCATTTTATCAAATTCGGCTTTTGGCAATGCACCCATGGTCATCTGCGGCTGTCCTTCGGCAGGACAAAACAAGATACTCGGGATACTGCGGATGCCAAATACCTGAGCCAGTTCTTTCTCCTTATCGGTATCCACCTTATAGATTACAATATCATCTTTATATTCACCGGCAAGCTCGGCCATGATAGGAGCTACTTTTTTACAAGGCCCGCACCAGTCAGCATAAAAATCGATTATGCAGGGCTTGTCTCCTCTATAAACCCAGGTATTGGGGTTTTCTTCGTAGTTAAAGACCTTATCAATAAACATGGCTTTATTCATTTGAATTACTTTGCCTTGTTCAGTATCGGAAGTGGCAGTGCCTGTAACTGTTTTACCGTCAGCCGTCTGACCATTACCGTTGGAAGAACTGCAACCGATTATCATTATACCCGCTGCGAGGACTACCGATAAAATTCGAATATTCATCAGGTGTTATTTTAGTTGATTTGTTAAAATGAATTATTTTGCGGTGGCAAAGATATAAAGTCTATTTGATAAATCGCATATTTATCACTATTTTTTTTATCTTTGCAGACGGAAATCCCTTACATCAATTCCCGTGCCATAAATTGAATGCTGATATTCAGCACAGTATGAATATAAAACAGGATACAAGTATATTAAAATGAATTTTTTAACTTTTTTCAAACGCCTTAACGATCAGGAATTCAAATCCAGATTTTCTGATACGGAATCCTGTCTTGAGTGGATTGCGAATACTAAATGGGCGGATGGCTTTATCTGTCGCAAATGTGGAAATACAAACTACTGTGCCGGCAAATCGCCCTACTCACGTCGCTGCACGCGTTGTAAGGCAGATGAGTCGGCTAAAGCACAAACCGTATTTCACCATTGCCGCATTCCCCTGCCCGAAGCTTTTGAAATGGCCTGGATGGTTTGCCGTAAACCGGAAGTTTCCACCTATGAGATTGCCCGGAAAATGGATGCCCGGCAAATGACTTGCTGGAAATTTAAAAAACGCATTTTGCAATGTCTGGAACAGGGGCACGGCCTCGAATTATTCGTTCCGGAAAAACAGTCATAACTTCACTACCTTATATCCATACCTTTCTATTGCTGACTGCAGTATTACAATATATAAGCCGGGTTCCAACTGTGCAAGATTAACCCGTTCCCCGGCGCCGGATGAGCCATTTAAACTTTGACTGATCAGGCATTTACCGGTTAAATTGTATAAACTAAAATCAGCACTTTCCTGTATATTCACGTTTAACCAATTCCCCGCCGGATTTGGACCAATAAATGGTCTAACGCTACCCGATAACTCTACATTGATGGTTCCCTGAGGTGCCCACCTCACTTTCCATCCTGAGGCGACGATATCATCATCGGTGGCAAACACCAGCATCGCCTTGCCGCTTTGAATATTAAGAGGCGCAGGCAAACTATCTCCCGAAAGGGAAGCAAGTACTTGCTGGGTTCCCAGATCATAAACATTCAATATATCTTTCCCGGCTTCGGTGTTAAACTCTTCAAATATCAGGGTAAGTGGCTCAGGGACAGGCGGACTAATCTTATACTTACAAAATGCATTGCTGCCGTAGTTTTTATCTCCACTGCCATCATCAAAGGATCCGCTCAGGCTGGTAAACAGGGTTGTTCCTGAACAGTAAGAAGGCAGGATAGCATCATAGGAGATCAGGAATCCATTGGCTTCTCCTGATGCATCGGAAGTAAATCTTACCAAAGTATGCCTGCCATTCACAGTAACAAGTTCTGGAACATTGTTTCCATTGAACGAAAATATTTCGGGAGCAGTCGTATCGGTACCCTGGTAAATGGTGATATAATCGTTATCCCCCAAATCGGACAAAGGGAAACGCAAACGCAATTGCGAAACACTGTCATAGGGCAGGGGATCCGGATCTATCAGCCAAAAGCAGTCAGCATTGGGTTGATAGTCAACCATGTTACTCCCATCACTAAATGTTCCCCTGATGCCGGTGAGCGTATCCCGCCCCTGACAAAATTGCGGATAAGCATATAACACAGTATCCGGATAAATATCCCGGATTAATTCCTGTGCAAAATTAAAGTTACTGCCACCGGGATTCAAAGCTGACAATAAAAAATAACCATCATTTTGCCCGCTCCAGCCCCAGTTAAAATGGTAAAACCCGTCAGGATCATAACCATCACATACAAAAGCGTGCCCATTTTCTGAACCCACCGCTTCCCAACCGGCATAATACACCGGCTTACGGGCATCGAGGTTTGCAATAATAATGCTGTCCCAGTCCATGGCGGTTTCATCCCTAAAAACATATTGGGTTTCAGCGCCATATTTAAAAAAATTACGCATTGAATTAGCGGCACTATGATTCCACATGCCCGACCCGTTAGGGCCATAATCCATATCAAAGGAAACACCCAGGTGAAAAAGCAATTCAGCCACCTCAGCATTTTCATGTTGAAGGAGGGAGGTTTCCATCATATTCCAGTCATAATGAGCATTGCCAAAGTCAGCAAAGATTGCCCCGAACTCCGGATGTATATAACTATAACTACCGGTTCCACTTTCAGGCCAGCGGTGATAAAACATAAGTTGCCCCACTGTGGTAGCTACACACCCGGCATAGCAACGTCCACCCGGGCCATCGGGATGCAATGGGCATTGTGCATTGTAGAGTTTACCCTGATCCCAGTTGGTGCGCAACAGCGGCTCTACAAATCTCCACTCACCCGCTGCACGTTGCGCTGTGATTAAAAGTTCCCGCTGTGCTGCAATCCACGGCTCCGTTATAATATTGTTATCGGCATAATCAAGTTGCCGGCCATAATATTTTAACCAGGCCCTCAAAGCATCCGGCATCAGATCAGGATTAAAGGAGCCTTTCAGGCTATATCCCAGCACTGGAAGTGTGGATTCAGAGACCGAGACCAATACAAAACCTCCCTGCTGAAAATTCGCAGCAAAAGCGACCAATCGGCCGTCTGCCTTTACTTCAAAAAGATCACTTACTGCTGAACAGAACGCAGCTTCAGCGTGAATCATCACTCGTTGCTGATAAAAGGTTGAAGCGATGGCGCCGGCTTGTGTTGCCGACAGTTGCTGAGCGCGCAAACCTGAAGTCAGTACTAGAAAAACAAAATAGAGTAAATATTTTTTCATGGGAAATGGGTTTGATAGGATGCGTAAAGATAATGAAACCATGAATTTGGGAAAAGAAAATTGTAAATATAAATTCTATCTGATATATTCGTCAAACCATTATAAACGAAAATTTTCATTGACTCCGGAGGAGTTCAACAATGAATAACCCCAATGGAAAAAAATGTAATTGGATAAGTTATTGCCATGCACGGCACACCAAAAAAAACCCGGATGTTTCCACATCCGGGTCCAAACACACTATGTACACACTATGAAAGCGTACGTTTTAGAGCAGATTTAAAGTTTTTCGAGTATCTCGTCCAGGTAGGCACCCCTTACATCCGTGGCGATTACCCTTCCGGCAGTATCCAGCAGAATGCTGAATGGGATTCCCTGTATGTTGTAAATTTTGGCAGCTTCGCCCTCAAAAGCAAGCGTATCACCCAGTTGAGTCCAGATCATGCCTTCCTCTTTCATGGCCTTTTCCCACGACTTGCGGTTGTCGTCCATGGAGACGCTCACGATATCAAAATTTTCAGATTTTAATTGGTTTACATGCCTCAGGTGGGGGATTTCGGCCCGGCAGGGACCGCACCAACTGGCCCAAAATTCTACCAGGGTATATTTGCCCGGTTTCACGTAATCCGAAAGCATTACTTTGTTTCCGGCAGCGTCAACCAATGGCACATCATGGTATTTAAGGCCCAAAGCATTCTTTTTCGACCTTTCGGCAGCAGCCTCAAACTTTTTCATGTGTTCGGTGCCTTCCCAGCCTTTGCGAATAATGCTGGTGAGTGAATCAATCTCTGCAACCGTCAGGTCAACATTCATGTTGTAAAAATTATAGATCGCCTGATCGTAAGCCACCACCGATGTTGGGTGCTCATTGATATACGCCCATACTTTCTGTTTTTTCTCCCGGCTGATTTGCTTTTCTTCCTTCACCAGTTCAATACCCCGGTCGGTGTTAAAGGTGCCTGCCATGGCGGGCGTGTGGTATTCCTTATTGTAAGCATCCCACACTTTTCCGGATTTTTTATTGAGGTCAGCAATCATTTCGATGAAGTTAATGAACTCGTCCTGCGTAGCAGAACCCGTAATTACCGGTTTAACACCTTTTCTTTTGCTGCTGTAATAGTAGGTGGGCAGACTGTCAATATTTCCGGTATAGGTAATGGCGGAATTTTCAAGATAAAAGTCGCTCGCCAGCCAAAATGTTGCGTTACTGGTTTCTCCCTCAGGCGTATTGTCAATGATGATCCTGTACAAGGCAGGAGTGTCTAATTTGCCTTTAAGTGTGAAGGTTTCTTTCAAAATAAGGGCACTGTCTGTGATTTTTTGCTCCTCCAGACCGCGGAGTTCCAGATATACCTTTGTGCTGTCGGCTGCGCCGGTTATATTACCGGTAACGGTATAGCCTTCTTCCCGGGGGGTACAACTGCTTATCGTCAGGATAAGGCAAAAAGCAAACAGGCTTGTTTTTATGGTTTTAATCATGTTTAAATTCATTTTAAAAGTTATTTAAGGTTTTTGCAGTCTTGATTTAGTTTTGAACCATATCAGGGTTAAAAAGCATTACCCGGCCGGGTATCTTAAACGTATAGCGCGGGCTGCCGGACGGCAGGGTTTCAAGTACTTCACCTGTAAACAGCTCAGTGCGCTCTACTGCCGGCATTCTTCCCTGTTTGTCCAGACGTTTCATATCCATCCAGCGGGTGCCTTTAAAAGCAAGTTCCAGTTTGCGTTCGTGTAAGATGTGAGCAATGGCTTCCTCCTGGGTTGCAGCTTCCACCGGTTCAAAAGAATAGATGCTTACCCTTTTGATGCGCAGATCATTCAGGATTTGCATGGCTTCATCAATGTTGTTGTTATGGGCCAGGCATTCCGCTTTGTTTAGGTAAATTTCCGGAAACGAGATGCCATAGGAGCCATACCCGGCACCTGACCAGAAATATTCGCCGGTTCCGTAATAATCAGCCGCGAAAAGCAGGAGGCGGTTGTCGTCCGGTTCATAAGCATTGATGAGTTCAGTGGAATAATTCAGGTAGAAAATGGCAGCCACATCGTCGGAAAGGCGGGTCCATAGGTATTCAGGGTTCAGATCCGGCTCTGGCATTTCCCAGGCTGAAAAGTATTCGTTGTAGTCCAGAATTTCATGTGGGGTTTCCAGAGCTTTATCCGCGAAAAGCGCTGATTGGGTATAATTTTCCATGTAAAGATATACCCTTGACAGCAAGGCGTATGCGGTATATTTGTTTACACGGCTGCGGTTAAGGCTGCTGGCCGGTAAAATTTCAATAGCTGTATTCAGATTGCTGATGATGGTATCCAGAGTGGCCTGAATCGATGAACGGGGAGGCGTAGCTTCGGTAACATCAACACTTTGCATGATGGGTATGCCCGGATCGCCTGAAGCGGTTGAGGCGTTGAAGGCTTTGGCATAAACGGTGAGCAAATCGAAGAAGTAAGCCGATCGCAACGTAAGCGCTTCACCAAGCAATTGCTGTTTTTTCTCCGCATCACCCGCAGCACCATCAATTTTGCGGATGATTACGTTGGTGTTGTAGATACAGCGATAAAGTGTTGACCACACCACGGGGGATGATTCCAGGTCATTGTTAAGCTGTGGTGCCCAGAAGTAGGCATTGGCCGAAGGGTGATTTTCAACCCTGCCGAAACTGGCATAAACTTCATCGCTGAAATAGAGCATGTGGGCAGGATAGGACTGAACAGAAGTGTATGAGTTCAGTATCCCGTCGAGCTCCTTTACATCTTTGGGAATGACAATACCTTTGGGTTCAACGTCGAGGTACTTTTCACAACTTGTTATGCCTAAGGCAAGTACAAGAAAAAGACTGATATTTATGATTCTTTTCATGGCTTTTCTTTAAAAACTGGTTGAAAGTGAAATGCTATAAACGGGTTGAGGCCTGAAGGTACGCACACCGCTGCGGCGATCAATGGCATCGGGGTCACCCTTAAGATCAGTAAGACTAATAATGAGGGCATCCTGAACCTGCAACCTGATCTGGGTGTTGCTGAAACCTGTCTTAGCCATAAACGGAGGATTGAAAGCATAGGTCAGTGCCACATCGCGCAGGCGTATGTGATCGGCCTTGTGCACAAATTGTGATGCATAGGTGTATCCTGCGCGGGCATAGTCATCGAAGTAGCCGGGTGCGTTCAACTCGGGCAAACCGGGAATTTGGGTGTTGAGTTCATCGCCAGGGGCTTTCCAGTAGTTGCCGGCTCCTTCAAGTAAACGGCCACGGCTTTGGATAAAGCTTGGGTCCGGTGCTTCAACCCGGGTTACATAACCACCGAAATACATAAACAAAAACGATAAACTGAAATTATCATACGAAACATAATTATTCAGGCCTAACGTATATTTGGGAATGGTTGTGCCCATGTATTTCAGATCGTCAAAAGATGGGTCATTTCCATCAGCGCCCGATTCAATCATCTTCCTTTCCCCATCTGCCCCATAAATCTCGGGTTGGCCTAAATTGTTGAGGCCGGCATAATCGTAAGCAAACAAAGCATCTAAAGGATATCCTTGTTGAACATTCAACGCTGACACGAGCAGTTCGCCAGTGCCCGTACTTGTGGAAACCTTCACTTTGGTTACTTCGTTCTCGTTAAAAGCAGCAGTAAGCTGCGAAATCCAGCTCATTTTTTCAGTGGTTAAAAGAGTGGCGGAGAGGCTGAACTCCACCCCCTGATTCAGGATGGAACTGGTGTTGGCACTATACTGGTTGAAGCCACTGGTAGGGTCTGCCGAGTATATCCCGAAAAGGTCTTCTGAGTTTTTGTGGTAATAATCAAGGGTACCGGTCAATTTATATTCAAACAGAGAGAAGTCGAGTCCAAGGTTCAGGTTTTTAGATTTTTCCCAACGCATGGATTGATTTTCAGGAGAAATTACATCATAATATGTTTGAGAAGGCAGTATGTAATAGTTTTGGCCGGCTTCGAGCAACAGGAAAGGCCCGTTGTTGCTGGTGGGGATGTTACCGTTCACGCCAAAAGCAGCGCGCAGTTTAAGGTCATTCAGGAAGGTAAACTGCTCCATAAAGCTTTCGCGGCTTACACGCCAATTGGCACCCAACGAATAAAATGGCGTATTGCGATACCTGGGATCGGTGCCAAAAAGATTGGTCTTGTCGAACCGGATACTTCCCGAAAGGCCATATTTATTGTTGTAGGTGTAAGTGCCTTCGCTGTAAAGTGACACAAAGCGGTTGTCGTCCCAGTTTTCGCCAAAATAGGATTCATAAATAAAGGCGGCCCGCTTTTGTGTAGGCAACGTACTGAATGCTGGTGGCGTAAAGGAGAGCAGTGATAAGAAATTTACCGGTTTAACAATCAAGGTTTGATCACTGTAGCCAAAACTACTGTTCATGTTTGAACTGAGCACGGTTTTACGGACTTCAGCACCTGCAATGCCTGCAAAAACATGCTTAATATCTTTGGAATGAAGGTTCACATTGAACTGTCCCCTGAGGGTGAAAGCAGAAGTGTTTGAATTGGTACGGGTAAGAATGTCGCCTACCGGGAGGTTGTTGAAAATAGGCAGGCCGGTAACCGGATCTGCATCGGCGGTATAGTTGAGCATGCGCCTTACGTTGTAGGCATCCAGGGTTTGAAGGTAATCAGAACCTGCATTCTGGTCTTCGAAAGCACCCCCAAGGTCGAAACTGAGCCACTGGGTGAGTTTGGCATTTAACCGGGCCTGTAAGCGAAGGGAGGAACTTTTCAATGAAGTGGTGGAGGCATAAAGCTCCTGATATGGATAATACTGCTGATCGAAAAGTCCTAACTCTTTGTTGATTTCATTGTTTTCAACCGTTACACCATCAAATGGATTGCGCATACGGCCAAGAGAAACGGGCAAAGCATTGCCATTTTCATCTGCAAGCATTTCATACGCGTAAAAGTCGCGCATACTGAAGTTATAGCCCGGTGCCTGTCCCCATGAATTGTTATAAATGGCATGAAAATCGAGTTTTATCCTTTCGGTAAATTTATGTGTTGTGGCCAGGTTCAGCAGTATCCGGCTATTGTCAGAGCGCTGGTTCTGAAGGTCTTCACCCAGATAATTTAACCCGATCAGATAGGTGTTGTTGTCACTTCCGCCACTCACGTCAAAGTTTATTTGTTTGCTCACCTGGTTGCGGAAAAAGAGATCGGGCAATTGATCCAGGTTGTCGTTCTTACCAATTTCAACCAGGCGCTGGTTCAATGCATCGGCGCTAATCACTCCTTCGTTGTAAAGGAAAGTGGCATCCTGAACCGGCGAAATAGGGGCCATATTGTTGGCATACGTCGAACGCTGTTGTCCGGCGGCAATGATAAAGTCTTTTTCAATTTGCGCATATTCCAACGCGCTTCCCAGTTTCATGCCGTCAAAGTTTGGGCGTGGCTGAAGGCTGGTAATGGCTGAAAAATTAAATTTTGGCAAGCCTGACTTTCCCCTGCGGGTTTCAATAATGATGACTCCGTTTGAAGCTCGTGCACCGTAAATGGCAGCAGCGGCGGCATCTTTCAGCACGTTCACCGATACAATGTCGGTTGGATTGATAGAACGGATGTCAATTTCGGTTGGAAACCCATCCAAAACAATGAGCGGCTTTTTAACCGCATCGAAAGTAGAAACGCCCCGAATGGCAATATCTCCGGTCTGATTGTCAACCACCACGCCACTGATTTTACCTTCGAGGCTTTGAATAAAGTTGCCCGAAGTTACATCACGTTGTTGCAGCTCCTCGGTGGTGAGGGTAGCAGCCGCTCCGGTTACTTTGCGTCGTTCCACCTGGGAGTAACCGGTTGAGATAACCACTTCCTGAACTTCAATGCTTTTGTCCCTTACGATGATAAAGAGATCGGTTTGGCCTTTCACTTTTACTTCAAGGGTTTCGATGTTCATGCCTGTAATCATCAAAATGGCACGTTCATCTATATTCTTTAGGGTAAATTCTCCCGTCTCATTGGTAACGGTACCAATGGTGGTGCCTTTAACCATTATATTTACAATCATGGGCTGTCCGTTTTCATTGAGCACTCTGCCATGAATGTCAATACCATCCAGGGCATCCCTTTTCAAAGGGGCAACTTCCGGCCTGGCGGTCACCACAATGGTGTTCGATTTTATGCTCCAGTTGAGGGGCTGATCTTTAAAAACGGTGTTTAATGCCGATTCTAAGGGTGCGTTTTGCAAATCGAGGGTTACAGGAGCAGCTTTCCTAATGTCATCCGTTTTATAGAAAAACACATAACCTGTTTGCTGTTTAATGGCAGCAAAAACTTTCTCAAGTTTCTGCCCCTGGGCAGTGTAGGTAATGCTTTGCGCGGTAACGCCGGCACTCAACTGGCCGAGCGAAACAAGCAGCAGAAAAACGATTAGTTTCATAACTCGTAAGGTTTGAATCAAAAAAAACGGTGGCCGCATTTTTCTTAAAACAGAAGTTGAAAATTCCATACTTTTGTAGGGTTAGGGTGAGATAATGTGATGTAAGTTGATGTTGTGCATTATTTTACGTTCATTCAAGCCCTATTCATTGCCGGGGGTGTTGCCGCACTTCCGGTTTTTTTTGGCTGAATTATTCTGTAATCAGGGTGTTATGATGAGTTTGCGGTTTTCAATCTGATAATTAATTTTTAAGGTGGAGAAGACTTCGAGTAATTCTTCCAGTTTCAGGTTTCTGTCCAGCTCTCCTGAAAAAAGCACATTGGGTACCCCTTGCGGGAAGTCAATGTCAACATTATACCATCGTGAAAGCTGCCGCATGATGGATTCAAGGTTATCATCATTGAAAGAGAAATATCCGTTTTTCCAGGCTACAATCTGATCGGTGTTTGACAGATGAACCACCTTAAACTGATTTTGGCCGGTCTCGGCCTGATCGCCCGGAAGGAGTTCTTTCTGCCGTTCACCCTGCTTCACCAACACTGATCCCTGCAACAGAGTTGTCTTTATGGAGTTTTCGTCAGAATAGCTGTTGATGTTAAAATGGGTGCCAAGCACGGTAACCCGGGTGCCATCGGTCAGGTTTACAATAAAGGGTTTGGCGGCATTGTGCGCCACTTCAAAATATCCTTCGCCTGTAAGTTCCACTTCGCGTTTGTTTGAAGTAAATGCAACCGGATAGCGAAGTGAGGAAGCAGCATTCAGCCAGACCATGGTGCCATCCTGAAGTTCGATTTTGTATTGTCCGCCACGCGGTGTGGTTATTTTGTTAAACTGCATCTCATTTCCTGTAACTGCCTGGTCTGAAACCTTATAGGTAATTTGACCAGCCACATTGATGAGTTTCACGTTTTGCTGTCCCAAGATGGACTCCTGATCGGCAGTGTCGAGTATAACCACCGAACCATCTGCCAGCGTAAGGGTAGCACGATCGGTGCCGGGCAAAATGCCGGTAGAGGTTTCCAAGCTGTCGGATTTTGCTTCAGCCATTTGTTTGTCTTCACTTTTACTGCTGAAAATAAACCAGATAGAAAAGAGAATGGGTAAAAGTGCAGCAGCAGCCCACCAATAGGCAGGAATCGGGTGTTTAGTGTCCAACTTCCTGACAGGAGTCTGGGCTTTTTCTGTTGACCTGATTTTCTCCAGGGCTTGATTGAGTGATTGATTTATGATGGAAGTAGATGGCCGGTCGTCCCGAAAACGCAGGGCAAGAATAAAAGCACGTGCTTCGTCCATCGCCTCACGCTCTTCGGGATGGGCCTTGTAGTAGTCTTCCCAGTTTCCAGCATTTTTATCATCGGGAAATAAAACCCATTGCTGAAAGGTTTCATCTTCGAGGAAACGCTGGTAAGGAAATTTGTTGTGATCAGATAGCATAGTCGTAGTTCATTATAAGTTAGAGTATGGAAAAGTGAATTTTACCCCATGGAAGATGATTTTTTTTCGCAACCACTAAGCGATGCAGTGAGCCTTGGTTGGTGAGCTTCTGTCGAACCAGCCGAAGTGGCACGAAGACTCGAAGGAGCACTAAGGGATTTATTTGTTGTATAATCGCTGATTAACACTGGGTTGCAACCCATTGTTACAAAGGTGAAGCAAAAAAAATACAACATAGAATACCTGAGGAATTTAAGAAAAACCATCAGGAAGTTCCCTAAACCGAGAGGTATTTATTGCACAATAAGATATCTCATGAGTATTTTGGTGTTGATGATTAAATCATATGGGATGTGGCATCAAATTATCTGCCCGAAAATAAAAAGCGAATTGAAGAAATGCTAAACGTCGATATATTATAATACGCAGTTATCTAGTCTATTATATTTTGAATTACCCTCTTAAAAGTTAGGTTTTTAAAAGCAAAGCATCAGTTGCACGAGCATATTTTCCTTTAGCAATGCAAGGGCCCTGGCCACAATTTTATAGGTTGATTTCACGGTGATGCCAAGCATTTCAGATACTTCTTCATAGGAAAAGCCTTCGTAAAAACGAAGGAAGATGGCTTCCAGTTGCCGGGAAGTCAGCGTTTTGAGTGCAGCCTGAAGTTCAGCGGAACGCAAAACCTCACTTTCGCCGGAAATGATTACACTTTCAATAGAAAATTCAGGGGTTTCGGGTAATTCCTGTTCCCCAGCCAACAATTGCTGCTTACGGATGGCAGCGAAAAGGTTATTGCGGTAAACCGCATAATAATAGGTTTCAACATTTTTGATGCCGGGCAGCTTCTCACGCCTTTCCCACAAAAGAACCAATGCTTCCTGGGCCGCATCTTCAACCAAAAGGGAATCGGAAGTAAATTTATGCCCATGGTTATAGAATCTCGGAAATAACCCGCGGTAAACCTCAGCATAACTTTCCTTATCCCCTTTGCTGATCTGTTGCCAGAGGTATTGTTCAATAGACATGAGTGGGTATCCCGATATAAAAACCCAAAAGTATAACTAATTTGCTTTGTTTTAAAGAAAATAGTTTTAAGAATTTGTATATCTTTTGTCTATTTCTCAGTATTGGTTTGCTGTGATTTCAGTGACAATTCAACCTACCTGTCCTGAAAAGATACACTGTCCTTTTTAATTACATTAAGAGTGCTCAAATTGATGACACTTGTTATTCAATTAACAAGATTGTTAAATGAATAACGATATAATGTATTGATATTCATTATATTACAAATCGTGGCACGCATATTGAAAAGGGAGGTGGCAACAAACAAACTAAAAACTACTTCTCATGGCACGATTCACACTTCCCCGCGATGTTTACTTTGGAAAAGATTCCCTTGCTGAACTTAAAAATATAAAAGGCAAAAAGGCCATCATCGTAATTGGTGGTCAATCGATGAAACGATTTGGTTTTCTGGCTAAAGTTGAAGGTTACCTTCATGAAGCCGGTATTGAAACACTGGTATTCGAAGGCGTTGAGCCCGATCCTTCTGTAGAAACCGTAATGCGCGGCGCTGAAGCCATGCATAAGTTCCAGCCCGACTGGATTGTTTCTATCGGTGGTGGCTCACCCATTGACGCTGCAAAAGCCATGTGGGTATTTTATGAGCATCCTGAAGCCACCTTCAAGGAGATTGCCAAGCCCTTCAACATTCCCACCCTGCGCAACAAGGCACGATTTATCGCCATTCCCTCAACCAGTGGAACAGCTACTGAAGTCACTGCTTTCTCTGTAATTTGCGACTACAAAACCCAGATTAAGTATCCTTTGGCCGATTTCGAAATTACTCCTGACATCGCCATCGTTGACCCGGAACTGGCTTACACCATGCCCGCTGAACTAACAGCTTACACAGGAATGGATGCTCTGGCGCACGCCACCGAAGCCTATGTAGCCGTCAACCGCTCCGAATTTTCCGACCCCCTGGCCATAAAAGCCATTCAAATGATTAAGGAACACCTGCTGAACTCCTATCAGGGCGACAAAGAAGCCCGCGACAAGATGCACATTGCCCAATGTCTTGCCGGAATGGCTTTTTCAAATGCATTGCTGGGTATAGTGCATAGTATGGCACATAAATCCGGTGCGGTTTTTCACATCCCCCACGGATGTTTGAATGCCATTTATATGCCTTTCGTCATTGATTACAACCGAAAAGTGTGTGGCGTCCGCTATGCTGAAATTGCTCAGAGTATTGGCCTTAAAGGCAACACGACCGATGAGTTGGTGGATGCTTACCGCGACTTCTGCGTTGAAATAAGCGAGAAACTCAACATTCCCATGACTTTAAAAGATTACGGGATTACCGAAGATTTATTTACCCAAAACGTTGACCGCATGTCGGAAAACGCTGTACTGGATGCTTGCACCGGTTGCAATCCCCGTGAAACGGGCGCTGCTGAATTCAAAAAACTTTTTTCATCGGCTTATTATGGCGACCCGGTTAATTTTTAACCTTTTTCATTAATGTGTGTGTGTGTATGATACACCGGCGGATGGGTCCGCAGATCTTTCCGCCGGTTATCTAAAAATAAATTAAAATTTCTTCTGCCATGTTTACTATAATTCAACGAAAAAAACTCACCTCAAGCGTAACTACCCTTGAAGTTTTTACTCCCCGTATAGCAGCAGCCATGCTACCGGGACAATATGTAAGTGTAAAGGCAACTCCAAAAAGCCCGCTGCTTATGCTTCCCGTTAGCGGCTGGAATGTTGAAAAAGGAAGTATCACTCTGCTGGTAGAGGTGGTGGATATCCACACCCGGCAACTTGCAAACAATGGAGAAATATCCATTTTACATGAACTGAACGGACCACTCGGCCAGCCTTCAGACCTTGCTTTATGCCACGACCGTGAGCTGGTTAATTCCAGGTTGCTATTCGTTGCTGACGGTATCGGGGCAGCCATCGCGCATTCGCAGATGAAATGGCTGGCAGATATAGGTTGTAGGGCCGACATACTGGTATCAGCGACTACGAAGGATGAGATGCTTTTTAGCAGCGAACTCGAAAGGGTTTGTGACAACATATATTATGCCACCGAAGATGGCAGTTTGGGATTCCATGGTCCTGAGGCACAATTACTCGAAATGCTACTCAATAAGGAAGAAAAACCTTATGATCTGATTATTGCTACCGGACCGCTACCCATGATGAAAGCGGTTACCAACACTGCCAATAGCTATGGGATTCCCGTAACTGCCAACCTTACCCCTCAATTATGCGAAAACGATTGCCAGCATGGCGTTTTTAAAATAAGTGCTGATGGCAAATTGAAAAACGTAGCGACTGAAGGTCCTGAATTTCCGGCACTTTCCCTCGATTTTGAGCAAGCCCTCAGTGCCCTGCGAATGAATTTGCATGTGTCAGCACAGCAAGCAGTATTGGATGAAGAAGATGCTAAAATATTGAATTTGACCGATAAGTCAGACAAAGCATTCTCTAAAAAACAGGCTTAATCCTGTATCGTGACAACCGCAAATTTTTGAAATCAAATCTTAAAACCCCAATAAAATGAGCCCTGCAAATTTAACCATCTCACTCGATGAGTTTAAACGGATGGAAAGATACATCTCTTTGCTGAAACTCTTAAAACTGAGGGGGCGCACCGATGTTTCTCTCAATACCATTACAGAAGAACTCGGTCTCTCCCGCGAAATGGTGGAAACCGATTTGCAGGAATGCGGGCTTAGCCTGGCCGGTCAATTCATTTACAACATCAGCAAACTGACTTCACAACTTGAAGAAATGTTGGGTTACCGCAATGATACCGAAGCATTTTTGGTAGGTGCCGGTAAACTTGGCACTTCATTGCTCCTGAAGGAAAACCTTGGCCAGACTGATTTGAAGATTGTAGCCGCTTTCGACAATGATCACACCAAAATAGGCGATATGATTGGTTCAGTGCGGGTAATGTCGCCCGACAAAATCGTTCCCCTGGCCGAACGCATGCACATTTGTCTTGGTTTGATTGCCACTCCTCCGGGTGAAGCACAGCATATTGCCAATGTTTTCTGCGGAGCCGGTATTAAAGCCATCTGGAATTTTACTGCTGATGAAATAGAGGTCGAACCCGGCATTATCGTTGAAAACACCCGTATTGGTCAGGACCTGAATCAAGGATACCTGCATTTGATTGAGCAACTGAACAAACGGTAATGATCAATGCGTGAATGATTTTAAAAATTAACCTTTGTGAATCTTAATGTTTTAGTGCCTTAGTGGAAATTTAAAAAAACCCAACAAAATGAACCAAAAAAACCAGATTATCATTTGCATGGGAAGTTCATGCTTCTCGAGAGGCAACCGGGTGAACCTGGAGTTGATAAAAGCATGGCTCAGTGAACGTAAAATTGAAGCCGAGGTGGGTTTTAAAGGTCAACTTTGTACAGGCTTGTGCAACAAAGGCCCGGTATTAATCATCAACGACCATACTTATCAGGATGTACATCCGGCCAACATCATTAACATCTTAAAAACTGCCTTTGCCGGCGTTCAGGTCTAACCCGGCCAATGCACTAAAATGCTTTTAAGTGCTCTAAGATTGCTTAATGTAACTTTCATCAACTACAAATAACTACTTCAATGGACAGCATGCAACCGGTTTACACCGAAGTGAATAATTGCCAGGATTGCTACAAATGCATCCGTGAATGTCCGGTGAAAGCGATTAAAATTGAATCAAACCGTGCTTCCATCATCCGGGAGTTGTGTATTTTTTGTGGTCGTTGTACACTCATTTGTCCTTCAGGCGCTAAAAAAGTACGCGACGATGTGTCGAGAGTAAAACGCATGTTACGAAGAAACGCGCCAGTTTACGTCTCTCTTGCGCCATCCTTTGTATCTGAGTTTCCCGAGTATTCCGCTGCCGCGATGGTTGCAGCCATCAAAAAGCTTGGATTTACCGGTGTTTCTGAGACCGCCCTGGGTGCAGAAGTAGTCACAACAAATACCGCACAATTTTTAAATGAAGCCGGCCCGGGCATTTACATCAGCACCGCGTGTCCATCGGCAGTGGATTACATCCGCAAGTATCAGCCCAAACTTACCAGATGCCTGGTGGGTATTCAATCGCCACTTATGGCCCATGCCTCCATGCTCAGGCGGTGGTATGGCGAAGATGTACGGGTAGTTTTTATTGGTCCTTGTGTCGCCAAAAAAACCGAATCCGATGACTTTCCTTCACTGATTGATGCTTCCCTTACTTTCAATGACCTCAGGCGCTGGTTTGAGGAAGAAGGTTTTATCCCTGAATTGATGCTCCCGGCTGAGAATGACACTTTTGTGCCCGCCCAGGCTTCCGATGGTGCACTTTATCCCATAGACGGTGGAATGGTAGGAACCATTAAAAATGCTACCCCTGCTTCAGCCGTTAACTTTATGCACATTAGTGGCATTGCCAATATCAAAAACGCCCTGAACGGGCTGGATGAAGTTGCGGAAAGTGCAAAGATATTTATCGAGCTGCTGGTATGCGAAGGCGGCTGCATCAATGGTCCTGGCACCTCTTCAAAAGCCGGCACCATTGTAAAAAATCTTAAAGTTGATCAATACCGCAACACACCTCAAATGGATACTGTTGCAATGGATTGGTCCGAAAACCTACCAGACATCCATACGCAGTATTGCATTATAAAGCAAGATCGTCCGGTTAAATACTGGTCGGAAGAAGACATTGTTGAAGCCCTGAAAACTGCCGGAAAGACTTCCAAAGAAGATGAATTGAACTGCGGCGGTTGCGGATACAACAGTTGCCGTGATTTCGCCATCGCCATGCTTAACGGTATGGCCGAAAGGCAGATGTGTGTCTCCTATATGCGGCGTGTGGCGGCCGACAAAGCCAGCGTGTTGCTGCAGCGCATGCCCTATGGTGTGGTGCTGGTAGATGACCGATTGCAGATTATCGAGAGCAACCGCCTGTTTGCCGAATTAATTGGCAATGATGCTTCCCTGCTTTGGGATGCCAAACCCGGATTGCAGGGTGCAGATATGAATAAGATGGTGGCCTTTCACAAAGTTTTTTCCAATGTACTATCATCAGGTAACGACCTTATTGATAGAAACATTGAAGAAAACGGGCGACTTTTTAATCTTTCCGTATTTACCATTCAGCGTCACCGCATTATTTGCGGCATCATTCAGGATTTACATCATCCTGGATTGATGCAGGAAGATGTAATGCGCAGGATAAAACAAGTGGTACATGAAAATATGACTACCGTACAAAAAGTGGCTTTTCTCCTTGGCGAAAATGCTGCCCGTACCGAAGCCATGCTCAATACAGTGATCAATAACCCGGTAATCGCCTCGGTGGATGAAGAAGGATGAATTCTATATTGAAATAGGTGCCATTCAACAGAGCAAAGACCATGAAATGGTGTGTGGCGATGTTTTTCTTTCCAGAAAGATAAAGGAAGAAAACCGCATCATCACCGTGCTTAGCGATGGGTTGGGCAGTGGCGTAAAAGCCAATGTACTGGCCACGCTGACAGCTACCATGGGCTTAAATTTCACCATTGAACATTTTCCTCCGGAACAAACGGCCAAAACCATACTCGAAACACTACCGGTAGATCAGGCGCGCAAAATCAGCTATGCCACCTTCACTATTGTAGATATTGATGCGGATGGGGAAACTCACATTGTCAACTTCGACAACCCTGCCCCCATCATCCTGAGGGATGGCAAAATGATTAAAACGGACATAAGCCGAAAATCATTGGCTGCCAAAGAAGACATTGCCCGCGAACTCACCTATAGCTCATTCCCCGCAAGGCTGGGCGACAGGGTGATACTTACTTCCGATGGCGTAACCCAGTCGGGTATAGGCACAGCAACCTATCCATTTGGCTGGGATGTTCCTGAAATGGGCAAATGGATTTGCCGGACACTTGAAAATGAGAGGGAGATTTCGGCACCCGACCTGGCCGGCAAAATTACACAACGCGCCCTGGCCAACGATATCTATACTGCGAAAGACGACATCTCATGCATTGTGATTTATTTCCGGCATCCCCGGAAACTCCTGCTGTGCTCTGGCCCTCCGTATCATCCTGAGGATGACCACCGCCTGGCCATGACCATTGAATCGTTTGGCGGTCAGAAGGTACTTTCGGGAGGGACCACGGCCGAAATCGTTTCCCGTGAACTCGGCAGGCCGATAGAGGTAAGCCTCGAATCTTTCTCCAAGGACATCCCTCCCATCTCTACCATGCCGGGCATTGATCTGGTAACAGAAGGGGTACTTACCCTGGGTAGGGTTTCAGCCATGCTCGAAGCCGGAGTCCAGCTTCCCGTTAAGGGAAAGGATGCCGCTTCCGCTATGCTCAACCTGTTGCTGAACAACGACCAGATATTCCTGTTGGCCGGTACCCGCATTAACGAAGCACATCAGGACCCAACGCTGCCGGTGGAACTGGAAATCAGACGTAACGTCGTGAAGAAAATAAAACGCTTGCTCGAAGACAAATATTTAAAAGAGGTTGCCCTCGATTTTATATAAGAAACTTAAAAAACTGAATGATGAACAAGATGGTGGAAGTGAGCATTTGTTATGGTACCCTTTGCTTTGTGATGGGTGGCGCTGCCTTTGAAATGATGGGCGATAAACTGCCCGACGACCTTAAAGATAAGGTTACTATACAGGGGATGAACTGCCCGGGATATTGCAACACTCAGGAACAGGGTCGTCCGCCATTTGTAATGGTTAACAACACATTGATTGCCGAAGCCAATCTCAACAAAGTAATTGAATTCATCAGAAAGGAGGTTGAACATGGCTCAAACGAATAACGCCACCCTTATCCGCCGTGAAATCATCACCCGTCTATGTAAACTTTACGTTGAAAACCGGCTTGAAGATGTTGACCGGATTGCGCTGGAAATGGCACCACGAAATGGAACACAGGCTGGTGGAAACCGCTGCTGCATTCATAAATCACGTGCAATCATCAAATACCGGGTTATGGCATTGCTTGGCTTCAATGTTTCGGATGAAACCGACGAACTGGAAAGCCTTTACAGCTATGCGCTTAGAGCATTGAGTAATAAAGAACCTGAAAAAGGCGTGCTTACGGTGGTTGACGAAGCCTGCACCTCGTGTGTGAAAAGCAACTATGTGGTTTCAAACCTTTGCCGGGGCTGTCTGGCCAGTCATTGTATGGTTACCTGTCCTAAGAATGCCATTACCATGGAGCACGGTCAGGCAAAAATAGACCCGCTAAAATGTGTGGGTTGCGGACTTTGTAAAGAAGCCTGCCCTTACCACGCCATTATATATGTGCCCATTCCCTGTGAGGAATCCTGTCCCGTAAAGGCCATATACCGCAATGCCGAAGGTGTTGAAGAGATTGATTACGACAAATGCATACATTGTGGACGTTGCATGGTGGCCTGCCCGTTTGGCGCAGTGATGTACCGGTCGCAAATAATTAATGTTTTGCATGACATTTCCAGGCCTAACCGTCAGGTTATAGCCATGCTTGCTCCCGCCATTTGCGGTCAGTTTAAGGCCTCGTATGGGCAAGTAGCCACGGCAGTTAAGAAACTTGGTTTTACCGATGTTTTTGAAGTAGCAGATGGCGCTGTGCTTACCGCAAAGGAAGAAGCCCGGGAATTAGAAGAAGTTCTTGGGCAGGGTCAACAATTTCTGACCACCTCCTGCTGTCCGGCTTTTGTTGAACTAACGGAAAAGCAATTGCCCGCGCTGAAGCCTTTTGTCTCACATACGCCATCACCCATGCGCTATTCTGCGGAGCTGGTAAAGCAACAATACCCGGATGCATCAGTGGTCTTTATTGGCCCCTGCGTAGCCAAACAGGCTGAAGCCCGAAAGTATCCCGGCATAGATTATGTTATGACTTTTGAGGAATTGGGTGCCATGATGATTGCCATGAATGTAGATTTGCAAACTTTTGAGGCAGTTGCTGAAGAAGAGGTGCTACCTGAAAGAAGGTTTGCTGTGAGCAATGGCGTACTAGACTCAGTAGCGGCCTATTACAAAGGTCCGACATTAAATCCATTGGTTATCAGTGGGCTGCACAAGAAAAATATCGCATCTTTGCGGCGAATTGCTACAGGCAAGCACGATTGGAACATGATAGAGGTTATGGCCTGTGAAGGCGGTTGTCTGTCCGGACCCGCCGGCATCAGCTCGCCCGAAGTGGCCCGCAAACTCTTTAATGCACAATCGGGTGTTGCTGAAGGACAGCCTGCTTCTTAATTACAATGAATGAACTGAAATAATTTGATATAAACCAAATAAAACGAAGGAATAAAAATGACTGTTGCTGAAAAATTGGCCTTATTGAAGGCAAAAAGAGCAGAAGTGCTTGAAATGGGCGGTAAAGACCGGGTTGACAAACAACATGAGAAAGGCAAATTGACCGCTCGTGAACGGATTGACCTGCTTTTTGACGAAGGCACTTTTCGTGAACTGGATACTTTTGTATCTCATCGCTCCACCAACTTTGGGATGGATAAAATAAACATTGCCTCTGATGGTGTAATTACCGGACATGGTTTAATCAATGGCCGCCCGGTGTTTGCTTTCTCACAGGATTTTACCTCAATCGGGGGCTCTCTGGGCGAAATGCACGCTGCCAAGATTTGTAAAATTATGGACCTGGCTCTAAAATCTGGTGCACCGGTCGTTGGATTAAACGATTCGGGCGGTGCCCGCGTGGAAGAAGGGGTAGATGCCCTGAAAGGTTATGGTGACGTATTCTTCAGAAATGCACGTGCTTCGGGTGTGATCCCCCAGATTTCGGCCATTATGGGCCCCTGTGCCGGCGGTGCCGTATATTCACCTGCACTCACCGACTTTGTTTTCATGGTAAAGAAGACCAGCCATATGTTCATCACCAGTCCATATGTAATTAAGACCGTAACCGGCGAAGAAACCAGTTTTGAGGAATTGGGCGGGGCTATGGTACACAACACCAAGAGTGGGAATGCACATTTTGCCTGTGAAAATGACGAAGAAACCATCGAAAGCATTCGCGAACTGCTCGAATATTTACCCGACAACAACATGGAAATCACGCCCAAAGTTGACATGGGTGACGACCCCGAACGCTTATGTCCCGCCCTGGATACCATCGTTCCCGATGACCCCAGAACACCTTATGACATGAAAGAGGTAGTTAAAGAGGTAGTTGACAATGGAGAGTTTTATGAAATTCATGAACATTTTGCAGAAAACTGCATTGTAGGATTTGCCCGGATGAACAACCGTTCCGTTGGTATTATCGGCAATCAGCCTATGGTTTCTGCCGGCTGTCTCGATATAGATGCTTCGGACAAAATCAGCCGATTTATCCGTACCTGCGATGCTTTCAACATTCCCATAATCACTTTCGTGGATGTACCCGGCTACCTACCCGGTATAAATCAGGAATGGGGTGGAATTATCCGCCACGGCGCCAAACTGTTGTGGAGTTATTCCGAAGCTACCATACCTAAATTCACCGTAGTTGTGCGCAAAAATTATGGTGGCTCTTATGTAGCTATGAGTTCACAACACGTAGGCGCCGATATGGTTTTTGCCTGGCCTACTGCCGAAATCGCCGTAATGGGCGCCAAAGGTGCGGTGGAAGTACTTTCCAGCTATCGCAAAGAGATAAAAGAGGCCGACGACAAAGAAGCCAAGACCAAGGAAAAAATCGCACAATACGAAGAGGCTTTCAGCGTTCCCTATCTGGCTGCACAACGCGGCTATGTAGATGATGTAATCCTGCCAAGCGAAACCCGTATGCGGTTGATAGATGCACTGGAAGTGCTCGCTTCAAAAAGCGAAAGTCTTCCTCCAAAAAAACATGGTAACATCCCTCAATAAATTTGTGCTATGACCCCACATGAAAAGAAAATGAAAGCAGCTGCCATTGCAGTAAGTTATTTCTTACAGGAAGATCAGACTGAAGAAGGCACCCAAAAAGCTCCTGAATGGGGCCGGATGGGAGCAAAAATGGCAATGAGCAAACGTGAATTTATTCAACGTAAAGGTAAAGGCCTGTGGATGCCTAAATAATTAACAAAAACAAAAGGAACATAAAAATGAGAACATTTGATAAACACGGGGTACTGGAAATGACCCCTGTCAACTACGATGCCAATCGGCCTGCAGCTTCAAATCCGGTTAAAATTCAGGACCTGAGTCTGCGCGACGGCCACCAATCACTGTTTGCCACCCGCGGCCGTACCGAGGACATGATCCCGGTAGCAAAGATGCTTGATGAGGTAGGTTTCCATGCCATTGAAACCTGGGGCGGAGCCACCTTCGACACCATGCACCGTTACCTGAACGAAGACCCCTGGGAAAGACTCCGGATATTGAAGAAACACATGCCCAAGACCCCGTTCTTTATGCTGCTCCGCGGTCAGAACGTCGTTGGATACCGGAATTATGCAGATGACGTAGTAGAAAATTTTGTGCAGCGCGCCTGCGACAACGGGATGGATATTTTCCGCTGTTTTGATGCACTCAATGACTACCGCAACTTTGAGACTGCTGCCAAAATTGTAAAGCAAAACAAAAAGCACTTCCAGGGCACCATATGCTACACGCTTACCGAGCCTCGCATGGGTGGTGAGACCTACAATATTGATTATTACCTCAACAAGGCGAAAGAGCTGATCGATTTCGGTGTGGACTCCATTTGTATCAAGGATATGGCGGGCCTGATTGCGCCATATGACATCTATAACCTGATTGTGGAACTGAAGAAAATAACAAAAGTTCCCATCAACCTGCATACCCACTTTACTTCGGGCATGGGCGACCTGGCCATTTTCAAAGCCATTGAAGCCGGGGTGGATATCGTGGATACCTGCATGGCTCCTTACGCTTACCGCACTTCGCACCCTGCTGTTGAGCCACTTGTTATTTCATTACTGGGTACCAACAGGGATACCGGTTTTGATATCCGCAAACTGTCGGAAATCAATGCCATTATGGAAACCATTATCCCTAAATACAAGCATTTGGCCAACAATCCAAAATATTCGATTATCGATACGGATGTTATCCTTCACCAAACTCCCGGTGGTATGCTCAGCAACCTGGTGAACCAGCTTAAAGGTATGGGCGCCCTGGACAAACTGGATGAGGTGTTCCGCATGCTGCCTAAGGTAAGGAAAGACCTCGGACAAGTGCCACTGGTTACTCCAACCAGTCAGATAGTTGGGGTTCAAACGGTTAATAACGTGCTGTTTGACACCTATGAAGGCGAATATGCCAACATTACCGAGCAGGTAAAAGACCTTTGCTATGGTTTATATGGAAAAACTCCCTTGCCCATCAATGAGGAACTTCGCGCAAAAGCACTGAAAAACTACCCACGTGGCGAACAACACATCACCGTGCGTCCGGGCAGTGTACTGGAGCCTGAAATGCCCAAAGTCCGCGAAGAAGTGAAAGATCTTGCCAAAGACCTTGACGACGAGCTGATCTACGCACTGTATCCTGTAACAGGAAAACGTTACCTGAGGTGGAAATATGGAATTGAAGAAGTTCCGGCCGATGTTAAGCCCAAAACCCTGGAAGATGTTAAGAAGGAGGATGATTTGGTCGCTAAAGCTTTATCGGGAGAACTTTCCGCTAAAAAAGACCCCACTGATATGCGCGAAATGGAGGTGTTTGTTGACGGCGAGAAATTCAGTGTTTCCATTCCCGACATAAAAATCGCAAGCAATACGGGTGCACGTTCCAAAAGAGTGAAAAAAGAGGCCGTCACCAAGACGAAAGAAGTTTCTTCAGGTGCATTGCTTGCCCCTATCCCAGGCATGTTGGTTGAATATCGCAAAAAGAACGGCGATACCGTAAAAGCCGGCGAAACCGTGGTGGTTATTGAAGCCATGAAGATGATGAATAACTTCAAAGCTCCGGTGGATGGTATAATTAGTGAAATCAACTTTAAATCGGGTGATGCCGTGGCTAAAAACGATGTACTTTTCGTAGTTGAACCCGAAGTATAAGTAATTTTTATGTTCCGCAGGCCTCACTTTTCTGATGGTCTGAAATAAAAGAGAGAGGCTGGGTAATTCCGGCCTCTTTTTCTGTTTTGAAAGTAGGTTTTTGCCGCAAAAGCGATGCATTGAGCGTGTCGAAGTGGCTCAAAGCGAGACAACATAAGCCTTGGTTGCTCAACATATTTATTGAACGGGAGGTGTTGTTAAAAATCTTCATATCCGCATATCCGCACATCCGCACATCCGCACATCATCACATCTGCAATCCGCATCAAATCCCAAGCCTCTTTATCTTCTCATACAGCGCATTCCGGCTGATGCCCAGCGCTTTTGCTGTTTGGCTGATATTGTCAGAGAAAGCATTCAGGGCAATACGAATGGCTTCCTTTTCGGCGGCAGCCAGGCTGCGCACTGTATTATTTGATGCATTTACAACTTCAGTAAGTGGCAGCGGTGAACCGGAATGTGGCTCTATTTCAAAAGAAAGATCACCATCCAGGTTAACGTATTTCTCAATAAAGTTTTCCAGTTCCCTGATGTTTCCGGGCCATTCATACTGAATAAGTTCGGTAAATAATGGTTTGCTGATTTCGGGAACCATTTTGTTAAGCTTAATGGCTTTGAGGTTCAAAAAGTATTGAATGAGTATAGGGATGTCTTCCCGCCTTTCGCGCAAAGCAGGAATATGGATGGGTATAACGCTTAGCCGGTAAAACAAATCACTGCGGAAATTCCCCCGTGCAATTTCATCTTTCAGGTTTTTATTGGTGGCTGCGATGATGCGCACATCTACGGGGATAAGCTTGTTGCCGCCGACCCGCGTTATGGCGCTTTCCTGCAGAGCACGCAGTAGTTTCACCTGCATATCGAGCGGCATTTCACCAATTTCATCTAAAAAGAGTGTACCTCCGTGAGCCAACTCAAACTTGCCGGGTCGGCCACCTTTCCCGGCACCGGTAAAGGAACCTTCTTCATAGCCAAACAGCTCACTTTCAATCAATCCGGGAGAAATTGCCCCGCAATTTAAGGCCACAAAGCCATTGTCCATTCGGCTGCTCGAATTGTGCACTGCCTGTGCAACCACTTCCTTACCTGTACCGCTTTCGCCGGTAATTAAAATGGTGGACGGGCTGTTGGCCACCGCACGGGCATATTCAGCCACCCGTTTAATTTCATCGCTTTCTCCAATCAGATCTTCAAAAGTATAGCGTGCATTCATCCCGGTGTATTTATTTACAATCCGGTACACCCGCTTCATCTCCCTGAAACCTATCACCATACCATCAATAAAGCCGTCATTAAGGGTGATGGGATATACGTTTATGCTAAAAGGCTCCTTTCCCCGGGAGGTAATCAAATTTTGCTCCTCATCCAGGATTACCCGGTTGTCTTTGACCGCATCAAACAACTTATTCCATTCGGGCAGCACTTCCGAAATATGTTTTCCGAGCAACTCCTCATTTTGAATCTTTAAGAGTTTATAGGCCATTCTGTTGGATGAGCGTATAATTCCCCGCTCACTCATAGAAATAACGGCAAAAAGCATAGAATCCATCACCTGGTTTACAAAACGCACCGATTCCTCTAACCGTTGTTCGCTAAGCCGGTTTTGCAACTGATTTTCAATAGCCACCACTGCCGCAACAACCAGCGATAATGTATGCGGATGGGCCAACTCGTAATTTCCGGTGAGGTTTATGGTTCCAATAATATAGCCGTTTTCATCGTGCACAGGGGCTGCCGAGCAGGTCCATTTTTGGTAAGCCGTAATAAAATGCTCCGTGGCCGACACCTGTATGGGCATATCTTCGCTGATGGCGGTTCCCATAGCGTTGGTGCCCACATTCTTTTCATCCAGATAGGCGCCTACCACCATATTGAGCTCATTTGCAGCTTTTAGGGTGGTTTCATCGCCGGTAATGCGAAGTATGCAGCCATGCTTATCGGTGAGTAATAAAATAAAACCCGACTCCTTCAAAAAATCATAAAGTAAATCCAGAAAAGGCCCGGCAACTTCTATCAGGTCATGGTTTTCCTGTAATATGGCGCCCTTTTCCTCACCACTCAATATGCGCTGTGAATAGCGCTGTTCGGGGTTAATACCATACTTACTGCTCCGCTCATGCGATTCCCTGATGATGTCCTCTTTTTTACGTTGCCTTTTTGTCATTCTGAAGCTAAATTTCTGCAAAAATAGCAACAATATGTGGGATGGGTTGAATG